>CAYULR010000175.1:0-5851 GCA_964445685.1 uncultured Algimonas sp. | reverse complement strand
CGCCTTGTTCGGCCATTGTGACCCCGAACAGGCGGTCCATGCGGCTCATCGTGACGGGGTTGTGGGTGATGGCGATGAACTTGGTGTTGGTCAGGCGTTTCATCTCGTCGAGAACATCGCAGTACCGGCCGACATTGTAGTCATCCAGCGGGGCGTCGACCTCGTCCAGAACGCAGACGGGAGCGGGATTGGACAGGAAGACGGCGAAGATCAGCGCCGTCGCCGTCAGGGCCTGTTCACCGCCGGACAGCAGGCTCATCGGTTTCTGCGTCTTGCCCGGCGGTCGGGCGAAGACTTCCAGACCAGCCTCCAGAGGGTCGTCCGACTCGGTCAGGGCGAGGGAGGCTTCGCCGCCGCTGAACAGCGTGACGAACAATTTGGAGAAGTGGTCGTTCACGACGTCGAACGCGGCCAGCAGCTTCTGGCGGCCTTCCGTGTTCAGTTCGTCAATGCCCTCGCGGAGCTTGGCGATGGCCTGGATCAGGTCTTCGCGTTCCGCCTTCATCGTGTTCAGCGATTCCTCCTGTTCCGCCGCTTCCTCGTCGGCGCGAAGGTTCACGCTGCCCAGGCGTTCGCGCTCGGACGCCAGGCGTTCCAGCTTCCGTTCGATATCGGATTCGGACAGGTTCGAATCCGCGTCCAGCTTGCCGAGATGCTCGTCCAGCTCCGACGGTTCGCATTGCAGTGTTTCCTGGATGCGGGCCTTCGTCTCGCCGATCCGTTCCTTGGCGGCGGTCAGGCGGGCATCCGCGCCTGCGCGGGCTTCGCGCGCCTCGCCCGCCAGGCGTTCCAGGTCACGGGCATTGATCTCGGCTTCGCGCAGGGTCGTCTCCGCCCCGGCCAGCGCATCGGCGGCCGCGTCGCGGCGGTTCTCCGCGTCGGACAGCTGCGCGAAAAGGTCCCGGCGGCGGTCCTCGAACCGGTCCGGACCTTCCGTCGCGGACTGGTAGGTCATCTGCGCGGCGTCGCGGCGGCCTTCCAGCGTGGCGACGCGGTCGGCGGCCTGCGTGCGGCGGCGTTGCCAGTCCGCGCGCTCCGTCTCGACGGCCTTCAAGCGAGCCACCCGCGCGGCGATCTCGTTATGGAGCGACCGGTAGGTCGTGTTCTTCTCGTCCGCCTCGCTGCGGGCCTCGCGGAGCTGCTCGGTCAGGGCCTCGCGCTTCGGACCCAGCGTTTCGTCCACGTCCGTACCCTGGGAGGCGGCCTTGGCCGCGTCGCGCTGCTTGGTCAGCTCCGTGACCTCCGCGCGCAAGCGTTCCGTGCGCTCCTCCAGCGAGCGCTTGCGGGCCGTTTCGCGGGCGAGGTCGGTCTCGTACTGCGACAGGGCGGCCTGCGCGGCGCGTTCCTTGCGCTCCAGGTCGGGCAAGGCCCCGCGCGCCCGGGCGGCGGCGTCCTTGGCGGCATCGCGGGCCGCGCGGGCTTGCTGGAAACGGGCCTCGGCCAGTTCGACCTCGTCCTGGGCGGCGTCGATCTCCGCGACCATCTCCTTCAGGCGGCCCTGCTGTTTCAGCTTCACGGACGCCGCGGTCTCGGCCCCGGCATCCATGCGGAAGCCGTCCCAGCGTACGACGAGACCGTCGCGCGTGACGAGGCGTTGGCCGGGCTTCAATTCGCTGGCCAGATCGACCGCGCTGTCCGTCACGCCGACCTGCGACAGGCGGGCCGTCAGTTCGGCGGGGCCGCTGACAAGCTGCGAAAGAGGCGTTGCGCCCGACGGCAGGCGCTGGTCCGATTCCAACGCGCCCATCCAGCGCAGGGAGGCCGAGCCCCCCACACCGGCATCGAGATCCTCGCCGAGTGCAGCTGCCAAGGCGACTTCGTAGCCCTTCTGGACCGTGATCAGCGACAGCGCCGTGGCGTGGTCGCCCGTCGCGCGGTTGACGACACGTTCCAGCGCCGAGCGTTCCGATGTCAGCGAGTTCAGCGCGGACTTCACTTCGGACAGCGCGTCGCGGGCTTTCTGGTCGGCTTCGTCCGCCTCTGAGCGGGCTGTGGCGGTTTCGCGCTCCCTGAGCTTGGCGGCTTCCAGTTCTTGCAGCGCATCCTTGGCGGAAGAGGCGAACAGGCTGCCGGATATCTCGTCGCCCGTGGAGAGCGAGGCGAGCTGCTGCTCGGCATCGTCGAGTTCGCGCGTGCGCCCGGCCAGTCGGCGTTCGGCCTGCTCCAGCTCGCGCGTGGCGCTCTCGGCCCGGGCGGCCTGGCCCGCAATCTGCGCGGTGAGCTCGCTCATCTCAATGTCGAGCCGGTTGCGGTGCTTCACGGCGGCTTCGGCTTCGTCCCGGGCGAGGTCGAGCGCAGCGGACTGGTCGCCCACGCTGGCCAGCTGGTCCTGCTCGACACCGAGCCGCGTTTCCGCGTCGTCGGCATCCGCCACGATCCCGCCCTCGCGTTCGATATCGGAGGCGAGCTGTTCGATCTGGGCTTCGAGCTTGCGGAGCTCCGACGTCGCGGCCTTTTCGTCTGCCTCCAGCGCTTCCTTCGCAGCCGTCAGCCGGGCGAGCACGGCGGCGGCGATCAGCTGCTCTTCCTGCTTGGGCTTGATCGTACTGACCAGTTCGGACGCGACCCGTGCGGCCTCTGACGCTTTCAGCGCCGTGTCCTGCACGTTGGAGTCGATGGCTTTCAGCGCGTCCTGCGCGCCGGCCAGCGTGTCCAGTGCCGCCACCCAGCGCTTGCGCCATAGAAGGGCGCGGTATTCGTGGATCTCTCCAGCCAGCCGTTTGTAGCGCTGTGCCTGCCGGGACTGGCGGCGCAGGGAGAGGAGCTGGCTTTCGATCTGAGCCGTGATGTCGTCCAGCCGGTCGAGATTGTTTTCCGCCGCGCGCAGGCGGAGTTCCGCTTCGTGGCGGCGCGAATGCAGGCCACTGATGCCAGCGGCTTCTTCCAGGACGCGGCGGCGGTTGGACGGCTTGGCGCTGATAAGCTCGCTGATCTGGTTCTGCCGGACGAGGGCCGGGGAGTTGGCGCCCGTAGAGGCGTCGGCGAAGAGGAGCTGCACATCCTTGGCGCGGACGGTCTTGCCGTTGATCTTGTAGGTCGAGCCCTTGCCCTTGGTAATGATGCGCTGGACCTGCAGCTGTTCGGAATCGTTGAAGGCGGCCGGGGCGACGCGGGCGCTATTGTCGATGTGCAGCGTGACGTGGGCCTGGTTGCGGCCGGGGCGCTGCCGGGTACCGGAGAAGATGACGTCTTCCATGGCGGAGCCGCGCATAGCCTTGGCGCTGTTCGCGCCCATGACCCAGCGGATGGCTTCGAGCAGGTTGGACTTGCCGCAACCATTCGGCCCGACCACGCCGGTCAGGCCAGGTTCGATCAGGAAATCGGTGGGCTCGACGAAGCTCTTGAAGCCCGTCAGCGTGATCTTGTCGAAGATCAGCCCACCCATAAACTACTCGGCGGGCTCTTCGGCGTCTGCTTCGGCGTCGGGGGCCGGAGCGGCGGGCGCATCCTCGCCCAGCGCGTCGTTCAGAATCTCGCGCATCACGTCGACATTGGTCAGGCGCACAGATTCGCCGTTCACGAAAAAGGCGGGCGTGCCCGTGACGCCTTCGTCGAAGCCCTGCTGCATCTTGCTCATGATGGTCTCGCGGTGGCCTTCATTGGCCATGCAGGCCGCGAATTCCTCTTCCGAAAGGCCGGACGCCTTGGCGAGGTTGATGTAGGCCGTGCGGGCATTGCCCTGCTGGTACATCTGCATGATCTGCTGGAAGCGGTCGAACTGCAGCTTGATGTTCTTGAAGTAGTTTTCCTCGTCGGCGCAGAGCGCGATCTTGAAGCCCGCTTCGGCCAGGTCGGGAGCGCCCGTCAGGAACTCGCGGAAGACGTAGCGGACCTTCCCCGTGTCGATATATTCGGCCTTGAAGTCCGGGTAGATGCTGGAGTGCCACTGCGCACAGCCAGGGCAGGTGACGGACGCGTACTCCACCACGACGAGCGGCGCGTCGACGCGGCCGATGGCGTGGTCGTCAGGGCGTTCGTAGGATGTGCGGTCCCCGCTAGCGGCGGTCGCGGCCGGGGTGGACGCAGTCTCGGTTCCGGCATTGCCGCAAGCCGTGAAGAGGGCGGCCGCGCCGAGAAGCAGTGTGGTGCGAATCACAGAATTCATTTCGAAACCATTCCGAATCAGAAAGTGGAGTTCAAGCCGCGCCCGCAGGATGAAGGGGGCGCGACAAGCCTTAACTGGGGACAAGCAATCCCCGAACGAAGCCGAAGCCTAGTCGGCGGAGACCCAGGCGGCAATGTCTTCCGCATTGTGGTCGCCCTCCATCACTTCGCCGTTGAAGACGAAGGCGGGCACGCCGCGCATCTTGGCCGTCTGGAACCGCTCCGCCGAGGTCTGGACGGGCTTGAGGTTCTGCTCGTTGCCGAGGCAGGCCGCGATGGCGTCCTCGTCGGCGAGGCCCGCGCCTTTGGCTATGGCGTCGAACTGCGCGCGGACCGATGCGGAATCCTGTGCCTGCGCTGCGCTCAGCAAGTCGCGCTGGCGGGCGAACTGGTCTTCCATGACGGTGAAGTAGTCCTCTTCGGGCGCGCATTCCGCCACGACGAAGCCTGTCAGCGCCATCTGCATGGGCGGGGTGGGCATGGGCCGGAAGACGAAGCGCAGCTTGCCAGTCATGACGAGGTCCGCCTTCACGGTCGGCCATTCATTGTTGAACCAGTCGCCGCAGTGCGGACACATGTTCGACGCGTAGACGATCAGCGTGTCTTCGGCGTCCGCCTTGCCCAGCGTGTGATCGCCGGGCGCTTCGGTGAAGATGAAGGCGGGCGTCATCATGGCGTCGGCGTCTTCGACTTTGTCCTGCGCGACCGCGGACGATCCAACCAGAGTGGCCAGGGACATGGCCGAAGCGAGAATGATGTTTTTCAGCATAAACGAGAGTCTTCAGGTCTTATTGCGTATGACTTCGCGGCCGAGCCGCTCCAGCGCGGCCTTTAGACGGTCGCCGCGCACTTGCGTAAGGCCCTCATGCAGTGACGCCTCCTCCGACGGGGTCAGGCCGCGTTTGGGCCGGACCGTCTCGGCCGCCGCTTTGGGCTTGGCCTGCACGACCTGGATGGCCGAAACGGACCCCGCGCCCAGATGCGCGTTCAGCCGCTCCAGGATCGGTCCCGACGCGGCGAGGATGAGCGACGCTGCCGGACCGGGGGCGCTGATGACGAGGGTGCGCCGCCCGTTGGCCGCGCGGAACCGGACCGGGGCACTGATCTTGGACCAGCGCGGCCCCATGATGTCCGGCCAGATGTCGGCGAGCGCCAGGGCGGAGCTGCCCCGCTTGCGTCCCTTGCCCGCAAGAGGCCGCATGACGCGGTTCACGGCGAGCCCCGCGCTGGGCAGCGGCCGGGCCTGCGGCCGGGCGCGGCGCGCTTCGAGGTAGCGTTCGACCTTGGCGCGTTCGGGCGGGGTGAGGGGACGGTCTGTCACAGGCCTTCTTTCCGCCATTGCGCGCCGCCCGTAAAGCGCACAGGTCTGTGAGCCTCATGTGGACCGATGACGAGATAGGCGCGATGCGCGCCGCGCTGCTGGACTGGTACGACCGGGAAGGGCGCACTCTGCCGTGGCGCATCCGGCCCGAGGACCGGGCGAGCGGCCTGGTGCCCAACCCCTATGCGGTCTGGCTCTCCGAGATCATGCTGCAGCAGACGACCGTCCCGCACGGCACGCCCTATTGGCACAAATTCCTCGACCTCTACCCCACCGTCCAGGACCTCGCCGCCGCGCCGCTCGACGATGTGCTGACCCATTGGGCGGGGCTGGGCTACTATGCCCGCGCCCGGAACCTGCACAAATGCGCCAAAGCGGTCGTGGACGCCCATGGCGGACAGTTCCCGCAAAGCTACGCGCAGCTGA
>CAYULR010000174.1:0-5876 GCA_964445685.1 uncultured Algimonas sp. | reverse complement strand
GTACCGCCGCGACCCGAACCTGCAGGCCGCCACCGCCGCCATGCCGATCATCCCCATCTGGGACGACCACGAGACGGCCAACGACAGCTGGCGCGGCGGGGCGCAGAACCACGACGAAGGCGAAGGCCCGTGGGAGGACCGCAAGCAGGCGGCCCTGCGCGCCTATTATGAATGGATGCCCGTGCGCGAACCGGAAGCGGGCCGCGCGGCGGAGACGTTCTACCGCGCCTTCCAGTTCGGCGACCTGCTGACGCTGGTCGGGGTGGAGACCCGCCTGACCGCGCGGGCGAAACCGCTGATCATCGAGGAGTTCGTGGACGAGGTCGTCGCCGACGTGGACGCCTTCCGCGCGCAGTACCTGAACGATGAGAGCCGCGAGATGCTGGGCCGGGAGCAGCAGGATTTCATCGTGGAAACGTTCGCGCAGTCCAAGCGCGACGGCGTGCGCTGGCGGATGCTGGCCAACCAGGTGATCCTGGGCCGGATCATGACGCCGGACTTCACGCCCTACGTCACGCAGGAAGCGACCCAAGCCATTGAGAAGGACTGGCCGGGCATCCACGACTTCCTGACCCTGTCCAAGTACAACCTGCCCTTCTACCCCGACAGCTGGGACGGCTACCCGGCGGCGCGGGAGCGCTTCTTCGGAAGCCTGGACGCGGCGGGCGTGAACGATGTTCTGACGGTCACGGGCGACGCGCACGAATTCTGGGCCAACCGCCTGACGCGCGACGACGGCACCCCTATGGGCGCGGAGTTCGTCACGAGCTCGGTCACGTCCAAGACGCTGACGGCCTATCTCGGCGATGCCACGGCGCAGCATAACCTGCTCATGACGCGCGAGAACGACGATGCGCGCTTCTACACCGCGCTGCACAACGGCTTCCTGGAAGTGGAGCTAGACCGCAAGGGCGGCCGCGCCACCATGCACGCGGTCGATACGGTCAACAGTCGCGACTACGGCACCTTCCGCGCGGCACAGTTCGACGTGCGCAAGCGAAAGAAGGACGGCAAGGAAACGCTGCGGATCGCAAGACCACGCGGGCTGAGCCTGACGCAGCGGGCCTTGTTTATGGGGCTAGGTTGAGCCTTCTATCGAATTGTCTACCGCGCCGTTATGTTTCCTTTGCGCGCCCCACCACACCTGAAAATGTCGCCAGCGCCAGGGATGTCAAGATCCACCCTAGGAGCGTGTAGGCCATTTTCGCCATTTTCCAGACTTCTGTCTTCAATCCCCCGTCACGGATCCGGCATCGGGATTCTTGTTCAAAATCGATCAATGGAACGAATACATCCATGGCATAATAAAGCGGATCGATCTGTTTCTTGCAAACCTGGCTGTCCAGTATGTTCGTCTCTGGAGAAATTTCGAAACCCAGGCGCCCCGACGGGCTGGTGAGCGTCGCGACGGGGAGCGCTTGTACGACCATTATGTCCGATGACTGCGCCCACTTCACGCCAGCCCAGCCAATGCCGATTGCGCAAATCAATGTAATCAAAGCCCGGGTGGAGGAATAACCGAACCGGAAAAAAAGCCAGTAGGCGAAACCATACGGTTTGAGGAACCAAGGCCAATTATTCTTCAGCTCATGCAGTCTCGCGGCGACCGTGGCATCTGTCGACTGTGCATGCAGGCCCTGTCGCCGTAGGGTTTCGGCCAGCTGATAGTATGGCCCCGGACTGAACCGATTGTCTCCTTGCCGAGTTTCTAGCGAGCGCCGGACCCAAGACAGGCGACGTTCACCTGACCTGTCTTCATCTTTCCGCGCCACCGCTCCGATGCGTTCATAGCGGAAGCCACGAAGGCGCAGGCGCGTGTCGGCTCCACCCCATCCCGTTTTGAGCAAGTCGTCCAGAACTTTCACGTGGGTTCCACGCATGTCTATCTCCGATGACCCTTCCAAGCGCACATCAAGCATCTGCAAGGTTCCGATAGAGCTGTCGCTTAGGGAAAAGCGCATGAACGGCATCTCAGCTTCTGGACCCTGCGGGCCTGCATGTCCGAAAGCCATGCCATTGAACCGCGCCCGACCCTTTATTTGCAGAGCGTCTAATCGTAGGATCATTTCTGCATCAGCGCGAAGCTCAGGGTGCGGCCTAAGAGTGATACCCGAAAAAATCAGATTTCCATCGACGCTGGCTCCGAAGAGGTTGACTGGGAGTCGGCCAGCGTCCTCGAAGATCGTCTCAAGACACTCGATATTTCCTACGACGCTCAAGGATATTCCACTGAGGTTTCCGCGGAAGCGTGTTGATTTGCGAACATGCAGGGAGCCCCCGATCTGGGTGCGGTCCAAGTTGACGGCTGTACCGCGGAAATTTGAAAAACTCGCGCTTGAGAGGTCCAGTGTTTTGCCGATATCCGCGTTATGGAAGCGCACTTCCCCTTCGGCCCGAAAACCGTTGCGAAGATGGGCGCTCGCACGGATGGAACAAAGAGACGCGTCCAATGCGCGCCGACCCTTGCGCGCGGCGAGTACGGCTCCATCCATTTCTAGAGACCCGCCGATCTGGGCCGACCAGAGATCGACATCACACACCTTATCGAAAGGCTCGATCAGCGATAAGTCGATCGTTCCAAGAACGGTGGCTTCCGAAAGGGAGATGCTAAAGCTGCGGGTCTCGCGCAGCGACAACCGTCGGAGGTGGGCATTATCTAATATGATGCGGCCTTTCACATGGCATCGTTCGATTTCGATGACGAAAGCCGGGCAGGACGGATCTCCCAAGTCCGAGAGATCGAGATCGCCCTCTATGTCGATACCATCGAGGACCAGCTTGAAAGTCGGAACGACGCCGTCCACTCTGCCCAGAGATCGAGATTTCAAGTAATCGACAATATCTGGGGACGGCAAACATTCGCCTAGACCCAGGTCGGCTTGACTGAGACTTAGCCCTTTATCCAATCGGGCTATATGCTTCTGTCTCAATGGCATGACGAATTGACCCCCAATCTCAACTCAACCCATGTAGCAATCATGCCCAAGGAAATATCCTAAGAAGCTTAGCGAGACTCGCCTTGCAAAGCCATCTCCGACTATCGAGCTGACATTCATGCACCTCACCCTCCACCAGCCCGGCATCGCCGCGAACTTCGGCAACGTCCTGCGGTCCTGCGCGTGTTTCGGCGTGCCGCTGCACGTCATCGAGCCGACGGGTTTCCCGCTGGCCGCCAAGGACGTCCGGCGCGCGGCGATGGATTACGGGGCGGAGGTGAGCCTGTCGCGCCATGCGACGTGGGACGCCTACCGGAGCGCGCTGCCCGGACGGCGGGTCCTGTTCACCACGCGCGGGGCGGAGCCGCTGGACCGGTTCGATTTCGCGCTCGGCGACCATCTGGTCTTCGGCAACGAGTCCTCCGGCGTGCCGGAGGTCGTGCACGAGAGCTGCGAGGCGCGGATCGTCATTCCGATCAGGGGCCGCTCGCTCAACCTGTCCAACACGGTCGCCATCGCCCTGTTCGAAGGGCTTCGGCAAGGGTGCTTGCCAAGGCCGGGCGGTCTGGCATGACGGTGTCCATGACCAAAACCATGACTCATCCTCTCACCGCATGGCACACCTACACGGAAGCCCCCACGCCGGCCGGCCTGAAAGCGCTGCTGCACGACGAGGTCGTCTTCCACAGCCCCGTCGTCCACACGCCGCAACGCGGCAAGCCGATCACCTTCGCCTATCTCTGGGCGGCGAACGAGACGCTGGGCGGAGACAGCTTCGAATATCTGCGCGAGATCGTGGACGGAAACACTGCCGTGCTGGAATTCCAGACCGTCATGGACGGCATCACGGTGAACGGCATCGACATGATAAGCTGGGACGAAGAGGGCCTCATCACCGACTTCAAGGTCATGGTCCGCCCGCTGCAGGCTGTGAACAAGGTCCACGCCGTGATGGGCGAGATGCTGGCCCGCATGAAGGGATAGTCAGGAACTTCACGCCGCGCTCGCGGCCTGTTCAACGGGCGTGAATGGCGGGGCAGCGACCGCGCGGGCAGGAGGGGCGCATGACACGCCCCGCCCCGCTCCGCCTTGCGCTCCTCCTCGCCGCCGTGACCCTCCCGGCGCTGGTCGCCATTCCCAGCATCGCGCGCCAGGCCCCGCCAGCGGCTGACCTCGCGACTCAGTCCAACCAAACCCAAGACAGTCAAACCAAAGACAGCCAAGCCGCCATGTCGGACGCCGATCAGGCGCTCCTTCTCTCCATGCTCGACAGCACCCTGTTCGGCGCGGACAGCAAGGCCGCCGCCCTTGCGGAGAGCTGGACGCCCGCCTTCGTGCCCGCCGCGATCGAAATCCACAATTTCGTTGGCAGCGCGAAGCTCCGCCAGGCGCTGATGGAACAGCTCGTGCAGGAAACCGGGCAGGACTTCGGGACTGACATGAACCGCTGGTACCGCTGGCAGTGGAACGAACCCGCCGCCGCCATTGCAGGCTATGACGACTTCAAGGCCGCTTTCTACCGCCGCATCGATCCGCGCTTCGGGCGGTATTTCGCAGACCGCGGGGACACGGCGCGCATCCGGCTGGACGAGATCCGCTGGGGCGGCGTGCAGCAGGACGGCATCCCGCCGCTGCGCAATCCCAAGATGCTCAGCGCGTCCGAGGCCGACTATCTGGACGATGCGGACGTGGTCTTCGGCATCGAGGTGAATGGCGACGTGCGCGCCTATCCGAAGCGCATCCTCGCCTGGCACGAAATGTTCACCGACCGCGTGGGCGGCGTGGACGTGGCGGGCGTCTACTGCACGCTTTGCGGCACGGTCATCCTCTACGACACGGTCCATGATGGGACGACGCACGAGCTCGGCACGTCGGGCTTCCTCTACCGCTCCAACAAGCTGATGTACGATCAGGCCACGCAGTCGCTCTGGAACACGATCAAGGGCGAGCCCGTGCTGGGACCCTTGGCCGATAGCGGCATCGCCCTCGACCACCGAAGCGTCGTCACGACGACGTGGGGCCAGTGGAAGGCCCGCCATCCCGGCACGCAGGTCCTGTCGCTGGAGACGGGCCACCGCCGCGACTACCGTGAAGGCGTCGCCTATCATGACTATTTCGCGGACGACGCGCTCATGTTCAACACGCCGTTCACGGATACGCGGTTGAACAACAAGACCGAGGTGCTGGCGCTGCGGTTTAAGACCGCGCCGGGAAAACAGGTCGCCATCTCCACGGACTTCCTCGCCAACCAGCCCGTCTATTCAAGCCGGTTGGGCGCGCAGGACTATGTCGTGCTGACCGACCCGGGCGGGGCGAACCGCGTCTACGACCCCAAGGGCAAGACGATCATCGCTTTCGATGGGGCGGAGCAGGCCAGCGCGCTGGACGGCACGACATACCAACTGACCGAGGCGAAGCTCATCGGCTCGGACGGAACGGAGCTGCCCCGCCTGCCCTACCACCGCGCCTTCTGGTTCGGATGGCATGCCAGCTACCCGAACAGCGATCTGGTCAAGTAGCGCGCCCAGGCCTATGCGGGCCGCCATGAGCGATATGAGCGACCCCTTCGAGACAAAGAAACGCCGCGCCAGCGACTGGTTCCGCGAGCTGCGCGACACGATCTGCGCCGAGTTCGAGTCGATTGAACGCGACGCGCCGCAAGACCTCTACCCCGGAGAGCCCGGCACGTTCGAGTTCACCGACTGGCAGCGCAAGGTGGAGAATGGCGGCGGCGGGACCGGCGGCATGCTGCGCGGGCGCTTCTTCGAGAAATGCGGTGTGCACATCAGCGTCGTCAAAGGCGAGTTCACGCCCGAAATGGCGGCCAACATTCCCGGGGCAGCCGAGGACCCGCGCTTCTGGGCGGCGGGCATCAGCCTGATTGCGCACCTGCACAATCCGCGCGTCCCGGCCGTTCACATGAACACGCGCTACATCGTG
>CAYULR010000173.1:0-5892 GCA_964445685.1 uncultured Algimonas sp. | reverse complement strand
GAGCTGGTCTTCCAGCTCGTCCTTGCGCGCGTCGAACCAGCGAGAATGTCTTCGGTCTCCATCACGGGGTGGCCGAAGAACTCCAGCAGCCCGTTGGCGCGTTCGGTGAACGCCGTCTGTTCGACGGTCCTGACCTTGTGGTCGATGACCACCGCGATGGCCAACGGCATCAGGATGTCGTCGAAGGAAAATTCCGGATGGCTCATCAGACGATCCTCACGCGGATAGGCGCTAGGCCCTCGATGCCGCCTTCCAGCTCGTCCCCTGGAACGCAGGGGCCGACGCCTTCGGGCGTGCCGGTGTAGACGAGGTCGCCGGGGCCGAGGTCCATGTCGTCCCGGATCTGGCGCACGATCTCTTCGACTGACCAGATCATGTCCTTCAGGCAGCCGGATTGCACGATGTCGCCATTCTTGCGAAGCACGATCCGCTTGGTGCTCAGATCGATGCCGTCCGCAGGCGTCACGGCGGAGCAGGGGGCGGCGTCGGCGAAATCCTTGGCCCGGGACCAGGGCGCGCCCTTGGACTTCGCCTTGGCCTGCAGGTCGCGCCGCGTCAGGTCGATGCCGACCGCGTAGCCGTAAATGCCGCCATTAATGTCGGCAGGCCCGATGGCCGCGACCAGCTCGACCTCGTAATGCATGTCGGTCGTGTTGGGCGGGTAGGTGATGGACTCGCCATTCTGGACAAGCGCCTTCGGATCCTTGGTGAAGATGATCGGCTCCGACGCTTTCGGGTCGCCGCCCATTTCCTTGACGTGGTCGGCATAGTTGCGGCCCACGCAGTAGATGCGCCGTACGGGAAAGCGCGCATCGGTTCCGACAACGGGAAGCGACGCCGGATCGGCGGGCGGAAAAACAAAGTCGTGCATTGTCGGGCTCCGGGTGAAGTTCTAGCTCTAGCCAAACGAAAGGGACCGGTCATGGAAAAATTGAGAACAGACGATAGCCGCTTCGAGGGCCTTCCGGATTATGCGTTCGCGCCGAACTACGCCGAGATTGGCGACGGATTGCGGCTGCATTATGTCGACGAGGGTGCGCGAGACGCGCGGCCCGTGCTGATGATGCACGGCGAACCGAGCTGGTCCTACCTCTACCGCCACATGATTCCGCCAGTCGCCGAGGCGGGCTACCGCGTCATCGCGCCGGACCTGATCGGGTTCGGCAAGTCCGACAAACCGGCGGAGACATCGGACTACAGCTATACGCGCCATGTGGAGTGGATGCTGGAATGGTTCGACAGTCTGGACCTGAACGGCGTTGTCCTGTTCTGCCAGGATTGGGGCGGGTTGCTCGGTTTGCGGCTCGTCGCGGCCCGGCCCGAACGGTTCGCTGCCGTGATCGCGGGCAACACTATGCTGCCCACGGGCGAGGGCACGCCTTCGGACGCCTTCCTGAAGTGGCAGCAATTCTCCCAGACGGTGCCGGAGTTTCCGACCGGGAACATCCTGCAGGGCGCGACGGTGCGCGAGCTGTCCGACGCGGAAGTCGCCGCCTACGATGCGCCCTATCCGGACGAGAGCTACAAGGCCGGGGCGCGCATCTTCCCGGCGCTCGTGCCGACTTCGTCCGACCAGGACGGTGCGCCGGACAATCGCGAGGCGTGGAAAGTGCTGACCGCGTGGGACAAGCCGTTCGTCACCTGCTTCTCCGACCAGGACCCCGTCACCAAGGGCGGCGACATCGTTTTCCAGAAGAAGGTCCCCGGCACGAAGGGGCAACCCCACCGCACCATCAAGGATGGCGGCCACTTCCTCCAGGAAGACAAGCCCGGCGAACTGGCGAACCTCGTCATCGAGGTCGCAGGCGTGCTCTAATCGTCGATGGCGTAGCTGAGCGTCACGGTCGACTGGATGTCCCATTCCCCGGCGGAGAGCGGGGGCGGGCCGCCAGCAGATTGGCGCGAGGCCGTCACGACGACCTCGTCATAGTAGATCGGGCCCGGACTGGAGCCCTCCCGCAAGGACAGCAGCCGTCCCAGACGGACGCCAGCGGCCTGCGCCATCATGCGCGCCTGAATCTTGGCTTTCTCAATCGCGGCCATGCGGGCGCTGGCTTGCGCCGCGTCGGGCGAGCTGACCTGGAAATTCACGCCGTTGATGTTGGTCACACCCGCTTGGATCATGGAGTCGATCAGCGGTCCCGTCTTGTCGAGGTCGCGCGTCTTGACCGTGACCATGTTGCTGGCCTGGTAACCGATCAGCTGCGGTTGGCCGTCCGTCCGCCGGTCGTAATTGTAGCGCGGGTTCAGGCTGAGGCGCGATGTCGAAATATCCGTACGCGCGATGCCGGCCTGCTCCAGCGCGGTGAAGACACCGCGCATGGTGGCGGAATTGCGCGCCATGGCGTCCTGCGCGGTCGGGGACGTCGTCTGCACGCCGGCCGTCACGGACACCAGGTCGGGCGCGGCGTCGGCGGACGCCGTGGCCGTGACATGGATGATGCCCGGCATGTCCTTGGAGTCGGCATGGGCGGAGAGAGGCAGAAGCAGCGCCGTCGCGGCGAGAAGGCTCATGAACTGTTTTGACATGGCGGATCCTTATCGAGAATGCAGTGACAATACTGTCGGCTTGGCTTCGCGGTTCCATCCTGCCAATGAACGTGTCGTGAACTTCAAGAATAAAACCGTCTTCATCACCGGGTCTGCGCGGGGCATCGGGCAGGGTCTGGCCATCGCCTTCGCCCAGGCCGGAGCGGACATCATCGGGTGCGACCTTCGCGCAGATACGCAGGCCACGACCCGCGAAAAGGTCGAAGCGGCAGGCCGGACCTACCACCTTCTCGAAGCGGATCTGTCCCATGTTGAAGAAGCAGTTGCCGCGACGGAAGAAGCCATCGCCATTGGGTTCGACATCCTCGTGAACAATGCGGGGATCGCGACGTCGGGCGCGTATGATTCCGTGCCGTTCGACCGCTGGCGCAAGACGATCGAGGTCAACGTGCTCGGCCTGATGGCCATCACCCATACGGCGCTCCCGCACCTCCGGTCCCGCAAAGCCGCGCATATCGTCAATATGAGCTCCGTCGCGGGCGTTATAGGATCGCCCGGCATGGCGGCCTACACGGCGTCGAAGTTTGCCGTGAACGGTTTCACGCGATGTCTCGAATACGATCTGGACGGCACGAGCGTCGGGGTCAGCAGCATCCACCCCGCCATGGTCAAGACCCGCATGATCGACGGCGTGGCGCGGTCCAAGAACACGCCGGAGATCGAAGTCGACGATGTGGTGAAGGCGGTGCTGGCCGCCGTGCGCAAGGGCCAGCCCCAGGTCTTCATTCCGCCCTCCATCCGCTGGGGGTTCGACATCGCCTCGCGCATCTTCCCGAACCGGACCCGCAAGATGATGCAGGATGACGACCTGCAGGGCTGGGCGCTTGCCGACAAAGGCGTTCCCGATGCCTGAGACGCCGACCGACTGGTCGCCGGAGCTCGAGCAGAAGGCGCGCCGCGAAACCTATGCCGAGGAGATGGGCGGGGCTGACAAGGTCGCCCGCCAGAAGTCGCGAGGCAAGCTGACCGCGCGGGAGCGGATCGACGGCCTGCTCGATGCGAAAACATTCCGGGAGATCGGCAAGCTCGCCGGAAGCGGGACTTACGACGAACAGGGCAAGCTGCTCAGCTCCGCCGCGTCCAACTTCATCTACGGCCAGGGCGAGATCGGCGGACGCCCCGTCGTGGCGTCCGCGGACGATTTCACCGTGCGGGGCGGTGCATCGGACGCGGCCATCTACCGGAAGTTCATCCATGCGGAGATGATGGCGGCAGAATATGGCCTGCCGCTCATCCGTATGATCGACGGCACGGGCGGCGGCGGTTCGGTCAAGTCGCTGGAGGCCATGGGCTACACCTACGTTCCAGAGGTGCCGGGGTTCGAAGCGATCGTGCGCAATCTGGACGAGGTGCCCGTCGTGGCGCTGGCGCTCGGTCCATGCGCGGGTCTGGGCGCGGCGCGCGTGGTGGCGTCGCACTATTCCGTCATGGTACGCGGCCTGTCGCAGGTCTTCACGGCCGGTCCGGCCATTGTCGCGCCCCTAGGTGAAAGCCTCGACAAGGAAGGGCTTGGTGGCTCCGACATCCACACACGCAACGGCGTGGTGGACGACGAAGCGGGCAGCGAGGCGGAGGCTTTCCAGCGGGCGCGGGCGTTCCTGTCCTTCCTGCCGGACAGGGCAGGTGGCGTGCTGCCCTACATTTCACCGACCGACGATGCGAACCGTACGGACGAGGCACTCCTGTCCATCATTCCGCGCGACCGTCGCGCCGCCTATTCCATGCGGACAATCCTGTCGTCCGTGATGGATAAAGGCAGCGTGTTCGAGACCGGGCGGCGCTGGGGCCGTGCGGCGATCACGGCGCTGGCGCGGCTGGACGGATGGCCCGTCGCGGTCATCGCGTCTGACCCCAGCTATCTGGGCGGGTCGTGGACGGCAGGCACAGCGGAGAAGGTGAAGCGCCACCTGGAACTGGCTGAAAAGTTTGGGCTTCCTGTCGTGCACCTCGTCGACAATCCGGGCTTCATGATCGGGCTGGACGCGGAAAAAGCCGCCACCATCCGGCGCGGCGTGGAGACGATGGCGGGCATCTACAAAGCGACCGTGCCATGGGCGAGTGTCATCGTGCGCAAGGCGTACGGCGTGGCGGGCGCGGCCATGAGCAACCAGACTCGCTTCCAGTACCGCGCGGCTTGGCCGAGCGGCGACTGGGGCAGTCTGCCCATCGATGGCGGAGTGGAAGTCGCCTACCAGTCTGAGCTGTCGCAGAGCGACGACCCGGAAGGAGAGCTGGCGCGCATCAAGGCGCGTCTCGCGGAAGTTACGTCGCCCTTCCGTACGGCGGAGCGCTACGCGGTCGAGGACATCATCGATCCGCGCGAAACGCGGCCCTTCCTGACGAACTTCATCTGGCTCGCCATGAAGGACCGGGCGAAGCCCTAATAGAGCGTGGCGAGCGCCTTGGCGTCGTAGTCGGAGAGTTCGTCCTCGCGGCCGTCTTTGACCTTAGTCGCCCATTCCGGGTCTTGCAGCAGCGCGCGGCCCACGGCGACGAGGTCGAACTCGTCCTTTTCCAGCCGCTCGATCAGGTCGTCCAGCGAACGGCGTTGCGAGTCTTCGCCCGCGAAGGCGCCGATGAAATCCGAAGAAAGCCCGACGCTGCCCACCGTGATGGTCGGCAATCCGGTCAGTTTCTTGGCCCAGCCCGCAAAGTTCAGGTCCGAGCCCTCAAACTCCGGCTCCCAGAAGCGGCGTTGCGAGCAGTGCAGGCAGTCCACGCCCGCATCGGCAAATACGCTCAGCCATTTGTCCATCGCCTCCGGCGTCTCCGCAAGGCGTGCTGTGAAGTCCTGCTGCTTCCATTGCGAAATGCGGATGATGATCGGCATGTCCGGCCCGACCTCCTTGCGGCATTCGCGGATGATGTCGGCGGCAAAGGTGGAACGTCCGGCAAGATCGCCCCCAAAGCGGTCGTCGCGTTGATTCATGACGTCCCAGAAGAACTGGTCGATCAGGTAGCCATGAGCGCCGTGGATCTCGATGGCGTCGAACCCGATCTCCTTGGCGTGGGCGGCGGAGCGGGCGTAGCTGTTGACCATGTCGGCGACGTCTTCGTCGCTCGGCGGGTCCATGACGGCCTTGCCCGTATGGGTCAGGCCGGACGGGCTGTCGGAGGGCGCGTCAGGGTTGTCGCCAGTGCCGGGTTTGCGCATCATGCCGACATGCCAGAGCTGCGGCGCAATCAAGCCGCCTTCGGATTTGACGGCCGAGACGACTTTCTTCCAGCCTTCGAGGGATTCGCCGTAGAACTTCGGCACGTTCGCATCATTGCCCGCGCCCTTGCGGTCCGTGACCGTGCCTTCGGTGACGATCAGGCCCACATGGTTGGCCGCGCGGCGGG
>CAYULR010000172.1:0-5943 GCA_964445685.1 uncultured Algimonas sp. | reverse complement strand
GGCAAGATCAATAATGTCGCCGACATCGACATGGTTGCGGAACTGCACGCCTTTAACCACGCGGCCATCGCGCACGTCGAGACAGGGAATGATGCGGCGGGCGAGCACGGGCCTAGCAGGCTATGGCTTCGGACACAGTGAAGTTGCCCTCATACAGGGCGCGGCCGATGATGACGCCTTCGGGCGAGAGGGCCTTCAGTTCGCGGACATGGTCGAGCGTGCCGACGCCGCCCGACGTGATCAGGCCGATCGTCGGGTAGTCGGACTGGATGCGCTTGTAGAGGTCGGTATTGCCGCCCGTTTCCGCACCGTCGCGGCCGATATCGGTCACGAGGATCGTCTTCAGCCCCGACCCGCGGTAGCCATCCAGAATTTCGTAGAAAGGCGTCTGCGTCGCTTCGGTCCAGCCCTTGATGGCGGGGAAGGCGACGCCGCGTCCGTTCACATTGACGTCGAAGGCCAGCACGACCCGCTCTGGGCCGAGTTCTTCGAGCCAGCGGCGGACCATGATGGGCTGCGTCACGGCGAGGCTGCCGATTACGACGCGTTCCACGCCATTGTCGAGCAGCTGCCGGATCATGCCGAGGTCGCGCAGACCGCCGCCGGACTGGACCTTCAGACCGGATTCCTGCGCGATCTTCGCGATCAGGGCGCCTTGGGTCAGGCCGCCATTCTTCGCCCCGTCCAAATCGACGACGTGGACCCACTTCGCACCCGACGCGGCATAGCCCTTCGCGACCTCGACCGGGTCGGCGTCATACTCGGTCTTGGCGTCGAACCGGCCTTTCAACAGGCGGACGCATTTGCCGTTCATCAGGTCGATGGCGGGGAAGATCATAAGGCGGCGAACGCTTTCAGGATGCTGGCCCCGGTCTGTGCGCTGCGTTCCGGGTGGAACTGGCAGCCGCGCACATGGCCGTGCCGGACGATGGACGTGAAGGCGGAGCCATAGTCGGTCGCGGCGAGGGTTGCACCTGAAATCGGTGCAGCAAATGAGTGAACGAAGTAAGCGTGGTCACCGTCCGACAGGCCTGCCGTGACGGGGTCGTTCTGGATATCGCTCAGCGTGTTCCAGCCCATGTGCGGGGAGGGCAAGTCGCCCGTGTCCAGCGCGGTGACGCGGCCCGGCACGAGGCCGAGGCCTTGCGTGATCTCACCACCTTCTTCCAGCTCCTCGAAGAGAAGCTGCATGCCGAGGCAGATGCCCAGCACGGGCTGCGTCAGGCTCCGGAGCGTGTCCGTCAGGCCAGCGCCTTCGATCTTGCGCATGGCGTAGGGCGCGGAGCCGACGCCGGGGATGAGCACCCGGTCGGCGGCCAGGATCTCGTCCGGCACGTCGCTGACCTTGGACGTGATGCCCAGCCGGTCGAACGCGAATCCGACAGATGCCAGATTGGCGCATTTCGTATCGACGATGAGGACGCTCATGGCCTTAGAGCATTCCTTTGGTCGACGGCATGTCGGTGCCGCTGACCGCTAGGGCCGGGCGCAGCGCGCGTCCGACGCCCTTGAAGCAGGCCTCGATCATGTGGTGGCTGTTCTCGCCCTCGACCTCGATCTGGATGGCTGCGCCGAGTGTTTGGGCGAGGCTCTGGAAGAAGTGCGGGCACATCTCCACCGCGAATTCGCCGACATGGTCGGTCGGGAAGTCGCCCTTGAAGGTCGCGGCCGGACGGCCGGACAGGTCGATGGCGACCCGGGCCTGTGTCTCGTCCATGGGCATGACGAAGCCATAGCGGCCAATCCCCGCCCGGTCGCCGAGCGCGTCCTTCATGGCCGAGCCAAGCGCGAGCGCCGTGTCTTCGACCGTGTGGTGAGCGTCGATCTCCAGGTCGCCATTGACGACGCAGGTCAGGCCGAGCCCGCCATGCTTGGCGATCTGCTCCAGCATGTGGTCGTAGAAGCCGAGGCCCGTATCGATTTTGACCTGTTTCGGGTCGTCGAGGTTTACGCGGATCGCGACATCGGTCTCTTTCGTGGTGCGGAAGACTTCGCCAACGCGCTCCACGGGGCTGTCCAATTCTGTCACGCCAAGCGCCGCAAGGGCGAGGTCGTTCTCCTCCGGCGTTCCGATGGACAGGCGGTAGTGGTTCGCGATCTTGGAGCTGAAGTCGCGGATGCTGACGTTGAACCGTCGCAGCTGCGCCAGCATGGCGTCGACATTGCGGGCTTCGAACAGGATAAAGTTGGCGTCGGACGCGTATGTTTTTACGACGAACTCGGACGCGTCGAGCAATGGCAGAATGCGGTCGCGCTCTTCGATCAGGATATCTCCGCGCTGCTGCACCACCGCCATGGCCGGCGCGGACAGGGCGGCCATCGCCACGTCGATGACGGGCTTCGGTACCGGGTAGGGCGGGATGACTTTCAGCAGCATGTCGATGACCTCCGGCTCGGCCACGGCCGCGCCGAGACGCACGCCCGCAAGCCCGTAGAGCTTGGACAGGGTCCGCGTGACGACGAGGTTGCGTTCGCGGTTCGCGGCGAGGCTGTCCTGGTCTGAGAACTCGATATAGGCCTCGTCCAGCACGACGATACCGTTGCTGGCGTCGCAGACGCGGCGGATATCCGCTTCGTCGATGGACAGGCCCGTCGGATTGTTGGGCGAGCAGAGAAACGTGATCTTGGGCTGCTCTGCCGCGACCGCTTCGACAACGCCGTCCATGTCGCGGCGCAGGTCTTCGCCCGCCGGGACATCGATAATCTCGCAGCCATTCAGGCTCGCCACCGTGTTGAAGAACGAGAAGGTCGGCGTGGAGATGAGGATACGGTCTTCTCCCGGCACGCAGAAAGTCCGCACCAGAACGTCCAGCAGTTCGTCCGCGCCGCGCCCAATGGCGATCTCATCGGACGATACGCCGTAAATCTCGGCCATGCGGGCGCGCAGCGCGTCGGGCTGCTGCGCCGGGTAGCGGTTATAACCTTTGACGGCGGCCGTGCCAGGAGGCGGCGCCCAAGGGCTTTCGTTCGCGTCGAGGTGCAGCGCCCCCGTCGAGGCGCCCCGCGCGGAGTAAGCCTTCATCGCCACGATGTTCGGCCGGGCGATCCGTTCCGCCCAGTTCAGAGCCTCATTGGTCACTGCATCGCCTCCAGACGAAGAGTCACCGCATTGCGGTGCGCGTCCAATCCTTCCATTTCCGCCAGCCTTTCAACCGTCGGGCCAAGCCGACGCAGGCCCGCCTGGGTCAGCTGCTGTACGGAGACGTATTTCAGGAAACTGTCGATTGTGATCCCGCTATAGGCCCGCGCCGCGCCGTTCGTCGGCAGCGTGTGGTTCGTGCCGGACGCGTAGTCGCCCACGCTTTCCGGCGTCCAGGGGCCGAGAAAGACCGAGCCGACATTGCGGAAGGTCGGGACGAGCGTTTCCGGCTTGTCCATCTGCACGATGAGGTGTTCGGGGGCGTAGCGGTTGACGATGTCGGCGACGTATTCGCGTCCGTCCGCGACGATCATGCGCGCATGCGTCATGGCTTCGGTCGCGATGTCCTTGCGTCCCAGCTGGGCGATCTGCCGGTCCACGGCGTCCGCGACTTCGCCCGCCATGCCGGGGCAGCAGGAGACGCAAACGACTTGCGCGACGCGGTCATGCTCGGCCTGGCTCAACAGGTCGGACGCCACGAAGTCGGGATTGGAGTTCTCGTCGCAGAGCACCATGGCTTCAGACGGCCCGGCGGGCAGGTCGATGGCGGGGCCACCCGGTTCCTGCGCGACCAACGACTTGGCCAGCGCGACGTAGGCATTGCCGGGGCCGAAGATCTTGTCGCAACGCGGAATGGTCTCCGTGCCGTAGGCGAGGGCGGCAATGGCCTGCGCGCCGCCGACCGCGAAGACATCCGTCGCCTTGCAGCGGTAGGCGCACGCGAGAATGACGGGGTCGATCTTGCCAGTCTTGCCCGGCGGGGACACGATGACACGGCGGCGGACACCAGCCACCTTCGCCGGCGTGGCGAGCATGATGACAGTGGAGACGAGCGGTGCCGTTCCGCCAGGGATATAAAGACCCGCCGTATCGATGGCGCGGACTTCGCGGCGGCAAAGCACGCCCGGCTCGGTTTCGACTTCGACGTCTTGCGGCATCTGCGCGGCGTGGAAGGCTTTCACGTTGCGGCGCGCCCGTTCGATGACGGCTTGGTCGCTTGCGTCTAGCGCGTTCCAGGCCGCTTCCAGCTCTTCGTCGGGGACGCGCAGCACGACAGGGGCGTCCGTGTCAAAGCGGGCTGTATAGTCCGCCAGCGCCGCGTTACCGCGCGCCTTCACATTCGCGAGAATCTCACGGACCCGCGCCACCATGTCCGCATCCGTCAGGCCGGACGGGCGGGCGAGCGCCGCGTCCCGCTCCGCCGCGGAGGCCTTTGTCCAGTCGATCCGGCGCATCAGTCCATCATCTTTTCGATCGGCAGAACCAGGATAGCCCGCGCGCCCAGCGCCTTGAGCTGCTCGAGCGTTTCCCAGAACACAGTCTCCGTACAGACGGCTTGAACGGCGACGAGTTCTTCATTGCCCGCCAGCGACATGACCGTCGGCGCATCGGACCCGGGGAGGAGTTCGCTGATCGCATCCACCTTGTCCTTGGGTGCGTTGAGCATGATGTATTTGGAGTCCGACGACTTCAGCACGCCCGCAATGCGCGAGAGCAGCTTGTCGAGCAGGTCCGCCTTGGCAGCGGGCAGGTCGCGAGAGCTGCGGATGAGAACGGCTTCCGATTCCAATATGGTCTCGAACGCGGCCAGTCCGTTAGCTTCCAGCGTCGCGCCAGAAGAGACGAGATCGCAGATGCTTTCGGCCACGCCGATGGAGGGGGCGAGCTCGACCGCGCCTTTCATCTCGACCAGCTTGGCCGAAATGCCGCGTTCATCGAGGAAGCGCCGTGTCACGCCCGGATAAGTCGTCGCGATGCGCGTGCCGTTCAGGTCATCGGACGACTGAACTGATCCGCGCTCCGGCGAAGCCAGGCAGAGGCGGCAACGCGAAAAGCCGAGCTTCATCGCCACTTGGGCGTCCACATCCGTCGTCAACTGCTCCTCGACCAGCACGTTCTCGCCGACAATGCCGATATCGGCGGCATCGTTCGCCACAAAGGAGGGGATGTCGTCATCCCGGACAAGCAGCAGGTCGATCGGCATGTTCTTCACACGCGCGAGCAACCCACCGCCTCGGATGGCGAAACGCAGACCGCATGCTTTCAACAGCGCAAAGCTGTCATCGGCCAGGCGGCCCTTCTTCTGAATGGCAATCCTAAGACGGTCGCTCACGTGTCGTTCTCCAGCATCAGTCGGTAGCCGCCATGAGGTTCATCCCGCAGGAAGCGCGAGACGCGACCGATGGTCGTCGTGCTCACGCCCGTTTCCGCGCTGATCTCCCGGTAACTCATCTCGCCCGCATCCAGCAGACGCGCCACGCGCCAGCGCTCGGACAGCGCACGGAGTTCAGCCGGCGTGCACAGATCGACCAGCACGTCGCGCATGGCGTCGGGCGAGTCGATGCGCGCAAGGGCATCACAGAGGTCTTGGGAACAGGATGAGGTCATGGCGTACTATTGTGTTAGCGCGCTAATACAGATGCGGGGTCGAGGTGCAAGAGGGAAAACTGCGATACCCCAAGCTCTTCGCTCATCCCCGCGAAAGCGGGGTGTAGGTTCCGGCAGGTTTGTGAGCTTGCGAGTCTTACGTGAGCTGGATTCCTGCATTCGCGGGAATGAGCGAAGGGAAGAAGGAGAGCAGGTTCCTCTTTACACTATCGGGCTGCCCTGGTCCGAACCTCGAATTCCTCCCCCGCGACGGAGGGGTAGGCCGAGCCGTAGGCGAGGGTCGGAGGGAAACAAGATTAAAAATGCTGCTGCGAAGCGGCGTCTGTAATTCGCTGCTGCTCAGTCCGCTGGAGTCGCGGACGTGACCGCAGAACCCCGTGCTCGCTTCGCTGCGCGCGCCGCCCTGCGGCCAGGGG
>CAYULR010000171.1:0-5999 GCA_964445685.1 uncultured Algimonas sp. | reverse complement strand
GACGGGGCGCAACCTAGCGGGATACGTCCGTATTTCAACCGCTAGCGCTCATTATGAGGCGGGCGGCGGTTCGGGCCGGATCTGCAATCCGGTCTCGTGCACCGCGTCGGGCCAGTCCGGCGGCACCAGCGCCTCGAACCCGGCCAATTTGTGCGCCGTGATCAGCGTGTCCTTGACCATCGGCCCGGTGATCATCGCGGCGTGGACGACCGGGTCGCGGCCCAGGGCCGTGCCGATCTCCTCTGCGGTGAAACAGCCGATCACGGGCGGGTCCGCACGGCGGATGCCCTGTCCGTTCAGCTCCCGCGCCGTGGCGAGGGAGAGTGTGCGGAGCTTGCCGCGCCCGTCGGGGGCGCCGTCGATGGCTTCGATGCGGATGGCTACGTCGCCGCGCGAAGCGGGTTCGCGCACACCCGTTTCGCCGAAGACCAGACGCCCGGCCTTGCGGGCCATGGTGAATTGGCCCAGCAGGCGGCGGCGCAGCTGTGCGCGGGTCTGCTCGACCAGCGCGTCCGCGTCAACCTTGACCTTGGTCTTAAAGCCCCGGTTGAAGCCGCCTTTCGTCGCGGCCTGGCGCAGGGACGCCTCGTCGGCGGACACCCACGTCCCGCGTCCCGGCAGCTTTTGGTAGACGTCAGCCACGACCTCGCTGTCGGGCGACAGCACGAAACGGACCATGTGATCCGGATCGCGCACCTCTCCCGTAGCGACGCAGCGGCGCTCGCGGGGCTTGTGGCCCCGCTTGTCTTCAGTGATGTCGGACTCGGCGCTCAACCGGTCAGGTCAGAGGCGCATTATGCGCCTTGTCCTTCATTGTTAAAGAGCGCCTCGGCGGCGTCGATCGGACGCTCCGGTGCGACATAGGCGTTGGGATCGGCCTCTTCGCCTTCTCCCTCTTCACCCTCTTCTTCCTGATAGAGGTCTTCCTCGCTGATCCAGCCGGCGTGGACACGCGCGCGCATGATCAGGTCGGTCGCCTCCTCGGAGGTGAACTTCTTCATGCTGTCGAACAGGCCGGGCTCGCGGATGCGCTCGCCGTCCTTGTACTCGACATAGCCCGTAAGGTCGTCGGGCACGAGACCCGCCACGTCCTCGACGGAGAGGATTTCGTTCTCGCCGAAGATCAGCGTCATGGGCAGGGTCACGCCCTCGATCTCCAGGACGCCGTCTTCCACACCCAGCTCGACGCGCTTGGCGTTCTGCTCTTCTGCGACCTTCTCGAGATATTCGCGGGCACGGGTCTGCAGTTCCTGCGCGGTCTCGTCGTCGAAGCCCTCGATGGAGGACAGCTCGTCGAGCTCGACATAGCCGACTTCTTCCATCGTCTCGAAGCCCTCGGACACGAGCAGCTGCGCGACCATCTCGTCGACGTCCAGGCCTTCCATGAACAGCGCGGAGCGCTCGCGGAATTCCTGCTGGCGACGCTCGCTTTCCTGCTCTTCGGTCAGGATGTCCAGCGCCCAGCCGGACAGCTGCGAGGCGAGGCGGACGTTCTGGCCGCGGCGGCCGATGGCCAGCGAAAGCTGGTCTTCCGGCACGACGACTTCGATGCGCTCGTCTTCTTCGTGGATGACGACCTTGGTCACAGTCGCGGGCTGCAGGCCGTTGACGATGAATGTGCCGAGGTCTTCGGTGTAGGGAATGATGTCGATGCGTTCGCCCTGCAACTCGTTCACCACGGCCTGCACGCGCGAACCGCGCATGCCGACGCAGGCGCCGACCGGGTCGATGGAGCTGTCGTTCGAATAGACGGCGATCTTGGCGCGCGAGCCCGGGTCGCGGGCCACGGCCACGATCTGGATCGTGCCTTCGTAGACTTCCGGGACTTCCTGGGCGAACAGTTGCGCCATGAATTGCGGGTGGGCGCGGCTCAGGAAGATCTGGGAGCCGCGCGGCTCTTCGCGCACATCCATGATGTAGGCGCGGATGCGGTCGCCGGGCTTGACGTTCTCGCGCGGCAGGGCCTGGTCGCGGCGGATGACGGCTTCGGCGCGGCCCAGGTCCACGATGATGTGGCCGTATTCGACGCGCTTGACGATGCCGTTGATGATCTCGCCGACGCGGTCCTTGAATTCTTCGTACTGGCGGGCGCGCTCGGCCTCGCGGGTCTTCTGCGTGATGACCTGCTTGGCGAGGTGCGTCTGCACGCGGCTTGGCTCGATCATGGGAAGCGGCGTGGACATTTCCGTGCCGATCTCGGCTGTGTCGTCATCCATCTGCGCGGTGGAGAGACCCACTTGCGCTTGCGGTTCCATGACCTCTTCGTCGGGAACGACGGTCATGACGCGGCGCAGGCTCATCTCGCCCGTTTCCGGGTGCAGGTGCGCGCGGATGTCGAGTTCCGCGCCGTAGCGCATCTTGGCGGCGCGCTCGAAGGCCTCTTCGATGGCGCGCAGCACGATGGATTTGTCGATCGATTTCTCCTCGGCGACCGCTTTCGCGATCTGGAGCCATTCGAGCTTGTTTGCGGAAACGCCGGCGATACCCATGACGCTATTCCTCTTCTTCGTTGGTCTTGGCGGCGGCCGCCTTGGCCGCCTCCTTCTTGCGCTGGCCTTCGGCCACCAGCTCGTCCGTGATCAGCAGTTTGGCTTCCGCGATCCAGTCGAACGGAATGGACGCCGTCTGTTCCGTCTCGCCGTCCAGGTTGATGTCGACTTTGCCGTCTTCCACACCCGCCAGCACGCCGCGGAACCGCTTGCGGCCTTCCACGAGGCGGTCGAGCTCCAGCCGCGCGAGATAGCCCTCGAACAGGGTGAAGTCCTCGAAGCTGGTCAGCGGGCGGTCGATGCCGGGGCTGCTCACTTCCAGAACGTAGGCGTCGTCCAGCGGGTCTTCCACCTCCATGGTGGAGGACAGCTCACGGGAGAGCGCTTCGCAATTCTCGATGCCCATCAGCCCGTCGGACTTGCGCTCCGCCATGATCTGCACGGTGCGGCGCTTGCCCGCCATGACGCGCACGCGCACGATGCGCAGGCCCAGATCCTCGGCGATCGGCTCGGCGAGTTCCAGGATGCGGTCGTCGATATGCGTCTTGGTTTTCAGAAGAAGGGTCTTTCGAACAAGGCCCGCCGGAAAGAGCGGTGCACCAACAAAAAAACGGCCCGCCGTTCCCGGGGGCCGCCTGGCTGGCAACTGCCAGAACCGGCGATGTGAGGGAGATATAGGTGGACGCGTCCGATTTGGCAAGCGGGACCGGACAGGCGATCTGCCCGAATGCATCATAGGCGGTCCCTAATCCGGGTATAGGGAACCGCTATGCAACCGCCCCGGCCCATGCGTGTATGGAAATGTCCGTAGGACCGCCGCAAACCGGAAGGACGTATCGATGCCGATCATCTGGGGTTTTTGGATGCGCTTCGAGGACGCCGGTCGTCGCTGGCGCGTGCGGAGCGGCGTGCCCGTCGGCGGAAAGCCGGGCGTGGCCGTGGTCGACCAGATCGTTATCGACGGCGAGACGGTGCTCCGCCGGGAGCATGTCGGAGACGACGTGCTGGCCATCCGGACGCGCGCCGTGGCCTTCCGCCATGACGGCCACGACTACAGGGCCGAGATCGGTCCCATCAGCCTGTGGCGCTCCGGGGTGCATCTCTACCGCGACGGGCAGCTCGTCTATCGCCACCGGGACCGGGACTTCGTCGAGCTGCCGCGTTGCGAAGCGCTCTTTGCTTATCTCGACCGTCTGGACGGCGAGGAGGACGACGACCCGCGCGCCTGGTGGAAGGACTATGCCGAAATCCTCCTGATCGGGGGCGCAGCGGGCATCGGGGCCGGCCTGACCGAGCATTGGCTCTCAAGGCGCGGGATCGAGCCGCCCGTGGATATCGGCACGGCAATGATCGTCCTCGTCGTTCTATTCGCCGTCTTCAGGCCGAAATCCTGGCGGTTCATCCGTTAGGAGAGCGCTAGCGCACCTCCACGGCCATTCCCGTCTCCAGCTTTGGCAGCAGGGCCCACATATCGCCCGGTGACAGCGCCAGGCAGCCCAGCGTGGGGCGGTGGTCGGGCTGGCGGATGTGGATGAAGACGGCGGAACCGAGACCCGGCACGGGCGGGCTGTCATTATGGCTCATGACAAGCACGACGTCATACGCCCCGTCCTCGCGCCAGAGCGCCTCACAGCTGGCCGGGTAGGGGCGCCGCACGAATCGGTTGTAGGCTGGATCGCCCGGCGCGTCGCACCAGCCATCGTCCTGTTGTGTCGCGTGCAGGGTCAGGGCCGTCTCCGGCCGGGGCAGGCGGTCGGCACGGTAGAAACCGAACCGCAGGCGATATGTGCCCAGCGGCGTCTTGGCATCGCCCTCTCGGCCCTGCGCCTGCGCCACCACGCCTTCGCGCCCGAAGCCGAACGGCGCGGACCAGCCGTCCAGAGCCACACGCCCAGAGCTCGTATTGAAATGGACCGTTCGGTTCACGTTTTTGTCACTCCGGCTTTACCCCCACTCACCAAAGCATGATTGGCGCATCGGGATGCGCTGGTCTAGGAGAGGCGGAAATTAGGAGTTCCCATGTCTGTCAAGAAACGCATCCTTATCGTCGACGACGACGATGCGCTCCGCGAAGAGCTGACCTCGCAGTTCGGCTTCTTCGACGAGTTCGAAACCACCGCCGTCGCCAACGCGACCGACGGCATCAAGGCGGCCGAAGAGGGCAATTTCGACGCCATCGTGCTCGACGTGGACCTGCCCGACATGCAGGGGACCGACGCCTGCGCCGTGATGCGCAAGCACGGCGTCGCCTCGCCCATCATCATGCTGACCGGCAATACGGGCGAAGCGTCGGAAATCCTCGGCCTGAACTCGGGCGCGAACGACTACGTCACCAAGCCGTTCCGCCTCTCCGTGCTGATCGCCCGCATCCGCGCGCATCTGCGCTCTTTCGAACAATCCGAGGACGCGACGTTCCGCATCGGGCCGTACACGTTCAAACCGTCTGCGAAGCGCCTGACGCCGCCCCAGCCCGAAGACGGCAAGACGGTGCGCGACATCCGCCTGACGGAAAAAGAAACCAACATTCTGAAGTATCTCTACCGCGCTGGTGGCAAGCCGGTCGGCCGCGACGAGCTGCTGGAAGAGGTCTGGGGCTACAATAGCGGCGTGACCACCCACACGCTGGAAACCCACGTCTACCGCCTGCGCCAGAAGATCGAACCGGTGAAGGGGCAGGCGACGATCCTTCTGACCGAAGCGGGCGGTTATAGCCTCGCGCGGGAGTAGGGGATTGCGTCAAGGCACAGTCCGACTGTGCCGTCCACGACCCGGAGCTTTTGTCTGGCTGATAGATCACACGGTCAAGCCGTGCGATAACGGGGTGAGCTAGAACGGGTTCAGCGTGAACCCGTCCTGCTGCAACCGCGCATGGGCCGTCATGGCGGACAGGTCCATCTCCACCCCTGGTAGCAGGTCGTCCGCCGCCACGCCCCGGTAGGCCGCCGTCTGGCCGCAGACGATGACGCGCACACCGCGCTCGCGCAGTGCTGCCACCAATGGCGCGTTGGGATTGTCCGCCCCGTCCTTGCGCGCGGCGTGCGCCTCCTTGTCCAGCACATCCATCACCGCCCCGCCGTGGATGACCACGGCCAGGTCGATCCGCTCCGGTCCCACGCCCGCCTTGCCGTTCATGTTCAGGAACCGCGCCGCGCTGACCAGCGTGCGGTTGAGCTCGTCCGCGTCGTCCACCGCATCGAAGGCGACGCGGAAACGCACGTCCCCGGGGATAGGGGCCGCGCCCGGAACAGCGGCGGCGGGTCCGAAGTCTTCGATGACGGGGCCGGTGGTGAAGTCGTCCGGGCCGGCGAAGGCCGGGGCGGCGATGGCGAGGAGAATGAGAGCGGGAAGAGTGCGCATGGCGGGCCTTTTGGGGTGAGGGGGTCTTATTCCGGTGTGTGCGGCTGGATTCAAGGTGTGAGCTGTCTGTCCATTCGGTCGTTCCTGCGAGGGTGGGGCGGGGTTGAGGAAGACTCGCAGGGTCTCTGACCTGCCATGGCCTGGATCCCCGCC
>CAYULR010000170.1:0-6095 GCA_964445685.1 uncultured Algimonas sp. | reverse complement strand
GCGGTTGGGTTGCTGTGTGGTTTCAACGGCTTGCTGCTAATCTCAACAATCGTATTCGCCCTGAACCATTTGCCCCTACAACGGACACGTTCGGAAAAGGCCTGCAACCCTCTCCGAACACCTTCCAGCGAGGGAGAGGCAACGCGAGCCACTTCCTCCAACCCATCGTTCACTCCAACCGAGCCCGAAGCTCACCGGAGTGGCACCCAAAGCGTTCCCTCTTCCTCGCGGAAGGCTCTCTTTTCCCCCTTCCGCCCCGGATCAGCACCGGGGCCGCATGTCTCCCCCTGCGCGCATCACCCTCATCATCTCCTGCTGCGCAGTCGTCCGTTCGCAGCGCGGAGCCTGCCCCGGACTTGATCCGGGGGCGCTTCGCTATTTTCGACTTCATCGAAAATTTGCCTCCGGCAACCGCTACGCGCCCACACCCCAAACCTCAGCCATCCCTTAAGCCAAACGCTTGTTTCCACACCGCGAATCCCCACATCTGCATCACAGCAAGCCGGGCTCCGCTTGCGACCTTTTTGCTTGAGGAAACGCGCATGGCCGGACCGTCCGTATCGCCTGAAATCGACCGTCTGATCACGCTCCTCGCGCGGCTTCCGGGCCTCGGTCCGCGTTCGGCGCGGCGCGCGGCGTTGCATCTGCTGAAGACGCCGGACCGGTTGATGACGCCGCTGGCGCAGGCGATGAACGTGGCGGCGGAGAAGATTTCGACCTGTTCTGTCTGCGGCAATGTCGACGCGTCCGATCCCTGCAATATCTGCCGCGCCCCGGGGCGGGACCGTTCCGCCATTTGCGTGGTGCAGGACGTGTCCGACCTCTGGGCGATGGAGCGTGCGGGCGCGTTCCGGGGGACCTACCACGTGCTGGGCGGGACGCTGTCCGCGCTGGACGGCATCCGGCCTGAAGACCTGAACATCGCATCGCTCATCGGGCGTGTCGCCAAGTCGCGCGAAGCGGGCGACGGGCTGGAAGAAGTCGTGCTGGCCATGAACGCGACCGTGGATGGCCAGACCACGGCGCACTACATCACCGAGCATCTGGAGAAGACGGGCGTGCGCGTGACGCGCCTAGCCCACGGCGTGCCGATCGGCGGAGAGCTCGACTATCTCGACGACGGCACGATCACCGCCGCGATGAAGAGCCGCCGATTGCTCTAGGCCGCATGGCCCGTTAGCAGGACGAAAGGCAGGGGAGGGCCGTCATGAGCGATGTGATAAAGGACACGGATTGGGGCCGCCTGTCGCGCCGCCCGTCCGTACTGTTCCTCGTCCTCGTCAATCTCATTCCGCTGGTCGGCGTGTTCGTCTTTGGCTGGGACGTGGCCGCGCTCATGCTGATCTACTGGGCGGAAACGGTCGTGATCGGCCTGTTCAACCTGCCCAAGATCCTGACGGCTGGTCTGGGGCAGGGGAACCCGTTCGCCCTGTTGGGCAATCTGTTCCTTGCGGCCTTCTTCACCTTTCACTTCGGCATGTTCAACTTCGGGCACTTCTTTTTTCTAAATACGCTTCTCGACCTGCCGCCGCTCGACAGGACGCTTCTGCTGGCCGTGGCCGGTCTCGCGCTCAGCCACCTGTTCTCTCTCGTCGTGAACTGGTTCGGGCGGGGGGAATACAAGACCGCCGAGCCCGGAGAGCGCATGGCCGCGCCCTATGGCCGGGTGGTCGTCATGCATGTCGTCATCCTATTGGGCGCGTTCTTCGCCAGCGGCACGGGCGGCCTGGCGTCGCTGATCCTGCTGGTCGGCCTGAAGACGGTCTCGGACATCGGCTCGCATGCCGTCTCCCACGGCTGGGTGAAGGCGAAGCCCGCCTAGACTTCTTCGAGCACGCTCGTTCCGCGCCCGCCCGCGCCCAGACCGCTTGTCCACTCCCAGCGCTCGTGCAGGCGGATGCGGCCCGTGGGCAGGACCTCCGGGCGGCTCTGGCAGCGGCCGGACCGCAACACGCCGTCCTTGGTGATGTGATGGTAGAGGAAGGTGAGCGTTCCGTCCGGGTGGACCGTGCCGACGATGGAGCCGTACTCCACCTCTCCGCCGCTATAGGTCCCGATCAGGACCTGGTCGCGCTGGTCGTAGCGGAACAGCGTGTCCCCGCCGACATCGCCGTCGCCTTCGGTCGCAACGGCGCGGAAAAGACGGTCGCCGTAATGGATCACAACCCCGCCCTCACAGAAGCGACCCGCGCTGGTTCGCGGCCGCCGGAAGGGCGTCGGCGTCGGTTTCGTCTTCCAGCTCCAGTTCGTGGATGCGGTCGGCGCGGCGCGTGATCTTTCCCGTGCTGATCCGGGCCTGGCGCATCATCTCCAGCCCGCCATCATAATGCCCCTGCAGCTTGGCGATGCGTTCGTCCAAGCGCCGCACATCCTCGCCGATCTCCGCGACCTCGTCGAGGATCACGGTCGCTTGCTCTCGCATGGCGGCGTCGCGCAGCACGGCCTTCATCGTGTGCAGGGTCGCCATGAAGGTGGTGGGCGAGACAATCATGACCCGGTCGGAAAAGCCGCGCTCCACCACCTTGGGAAAGCGCGCATGGAGCTCCGCATAGATGGCCTCGGACGGCAGGAACATCAGCGCGACTTCGTGGGTCTCGCCGGGCAGCAGGTATTTGGATGCGATATCGCGGATGTGGCGCGTGCAGTCGGCGGCGAACTGGCGCTTGGCCATTTCGGCACCCTCGTTCTCGGTGGTGAAGCGCCGCCAGGCTTCCAGCGGGAACTTGCTGTCGACCGCCACATCCAGATGGTCGCCGGGCAGGTGGATGACCGCGTCGACACGGCTGCCATTCGACAGCGTGTGTTGGAAGGTGAAGCTGTTGGTCGGCAGGAACTGCTCGATCAGGGACTGCATCTGCGCTTCGCCGAACGCGCCGCGCGCCTGCTTGTTGGACAGGACGGCCTGCAAGGAGGCGACTTCGCCCGCCAATTCGCGGATGTTGGTCTGCGCCCGGTCGATGACTTCCAGGCGCTTATCGAGATGGTTCAGCCGCGCGACCGATTTTTCCGTCTGGTCCGTCAGCGAGCGCCCCAGCCGCTCCGTCATGGCCGAGAGGCGCTCGTCCAGCGCCTTCTGGAACAGGTCGCCCCGGCTGGCCTGCTCTTCGGCCATTTGCGACAGGCGGCCCTGCAACTCCGCCTGCTGGCCGCGCATGGCCATCAGTTCGGCTTGGGCGCGAGCGTCCGGACGCCGCAACATTGATCCGATCAGGAGGCCGACCAGAAGCAGCGCGACGCCGAGCGCGATCTCGAGCGCGCCGAAATCCGCACCGCCGAGCGTGAATAGAGGTTCCATCTTTGTTCTCAAAGCACAGCCATGCCGGAGAGGGAAGGGCTAAGCCTTGCCGAGATAGGTCCAGGCCCGCAGCAGGGTTTCCATGGGGCCGCGCTCGAACCGCGCCCGCCAGACGCTTGCGAACGCCAGCGAGACGGCGCCCGTGACCAAGGCGATCCCCACGCATCCCGCCGCGCCGACTTGCCCGTACAGGCCGAACCCGTAGCCGCTGAACAGTACGGACAGGATGAGCGATTGGAGCAGGTACGCCGTCAGCGAGGACGTCCCCGCCCGCGCGAGGAAGAGGCGCGCGCCGTCCAGCGGGCCTTGCGACACCTTCGCGATGAGGCCGAGATAGCCGAGCGTGGAGAAGGGCGAGGCGAGGAAGATGACCGTGTTGCCGAGCATGGCTTCGGTCGAGAGCGTGCCCTCGCCCTGCACCATAAGCCACGCACCGGCCGCGCTGCCGATCAGGCCGATGGGAAGGTAGACGCGCCGGGACGTGTGCCAGAGCGGCGCGTCCGGGTCCTGCAGGACGCCGGACTTCACGCCCGCCAGTCCGAACAGGAAGAAGGCGATGATGGCGATGCCCTGGATGGGAAGAATGACGGCGATGTAGCTGGCATACTCCCCGAGGCGGGCGGAGACGACGTCCCGGAAGCTGCCGGTCGAATAGGCTTCGAAGTAGCGGTCCATCTCCGCCATCATTTCCGCATCGACCTCTGCGCCTGCCGCGGGGTCGAACGTGTTCATCGCCGCGATGGCCAACGTTCCGAGGATGAGGAAGACAGCTTGGAGGATCAGAAAGCCATACCCCCAGCGGCGCAGCGCCTTCACGGACGCGTTGCGGAACAGGAACAGGATCACGCCGATCACGGCGTATATGAGGAGTATGTCTCCGACGAAGGCGAAGGCGATGTGGAGGACTCCCAGCATCGCCAGTCCGAGAAGCCGCCGGAAATACCGTGGGCCGAAGCGCGCGCCGGAACGTTCCGCGCTCATCATCTGGTAGGCCAGTCCCGCCCCGAACATGACGGAAAACAGCGAGTAGGACTTCATGAAGAACAGCGAGTCCACGCCGAAGATGGCGGCGGCGTCGAGGCGGCTCATGCTCTGCGCGTAGCTGTACGTGTCCGGTCCCGGCCAGGCGAAGTAGGCCACGTTGACGAGCACGATGCCCATGAGCGCAAAAGCCCGAACAAGGTCCGGAAACAGATTCCGTCCCGATCGCTCGATCTGGTCCTTGTAGGTCATTCCCGCACTCCCCCCGCGCTTTGGTTCATCGACCTAAGCACGCAGTACGGAGTGCGACAAGTTGTCAGGCTTTCGGCGTCGCGCGGCGGGAGCGGCGTCGCAGCGCCCAGCGCAGGATGAAGATCAATGGCAGGATGACAAACAGAAGCCAGGGAAGCGCGGCGGCGATGAACCGGATGACTCCGGCGAGGCCCTCGGACAGCGTTCCGACGAAATCCTTCAGCGCGGCCACGACGGGCGAAACGCTGGTGGGTGTCACGGCGCGCTGCCGGCTCTCATAACGCAAGTCGACGACCGACATGGACACGCGCTGACGCAACGTTTTCAGCTGCGACGTCGCGCTTTCGATCTGGGCCTGCACCCGGGCGAGTTCGCGTTCGACCGACAGGAGTTCGTTCAGCTCGGCATCGCGGGTTTCCAGCAGGCGCAGAAGTCGTTCGCGCAAGGCCGTCTGCGCGGTCAGGCGTGCATCCGCATCGAAGATCTGCCGCGTCAGGTCTTCGGCAGACACGGAAGAATCCACCACGCGTCCGTCGCGCTCCTCGAGGGAGGTTTCGAGGCCGGACCGGAATTCGTCCAGCCATTCCGGCGCGGCGCGCAAGGACAGGAATGCGCTGGTGTAGTCGGCATCGCGCGTCTGCGACGACGCATTCAGGACCTGGCAGCGCGTCTGGCCAGCCTGGAGGCAGCGTTCCATATGGGCGCGCATGACGGGCTCGACGGCCGGGGCGGGCAGGTTGATGCCGTAGCCATAGCGGTAGGCTATCATCGAGGCCGGGCTTTGCGCCTCGCCGCCCTGGACCGCTTCGACCTGGCGGCCGGAGCGTTTAATCGCCTGCGGCGCCATCATGTCCGCATCGGACATGGCGACGGGTTGGGGCGTGGCCATGCTGTAGCTCGCGCTCGGCGCTTCGGCCTCGTAGCTCGCATCCGGGCCGCAGGCCGAGATCAGGAGCGCCAGGGGCAGAACGGCTAGAGTGTGGGTCACGCGCATGGAAAGTCTCTCTCGGTCGGTATCTCTTTGCGAGTACCCCAAGGAGAAGCCTCCGGCCAATGACTCTTGGGCAAGGCTTGCGGCGGCCCTGATACGGCCCTGATACGGTCTTGCGACGCGAAACCATCGGGGCTTGCTGGGCGTTGCCAGGGCAGCAACCGTTCAGACCGGAAGGATGTGCCGCATGGAAAGACGTCTGCAAAAGGTCGCGCTCATCCTGTTGATGGTGGCGCTGGGTCTCGGCGTGTACAACTTCGCGGTCCGGGGTCACCGATCGTTGATCGATGTGCTGACGCTTCTGACGTATGTGGTTGTCGGCGCTATCTTCGTGCGGAACCTGCGTGCGTCTTCGCGCAATCCCTGAGGCCCAAAGAAAAAGCCCCGCCGGTATCGGCAGGGCTTGCATGTCGGTGTGGCGACGAAAAGGGGGAGGGGCTTTACGCGCTCATCTTGTCCTTGACGGGATCGCGGAGCACGTAGCCCCGGCCCCAGACGGTTTCGATGTGGTGTTCGCCCTGCGTGGCGGCGGCGAGTTTCTTGCGGAGCTTGCAGATGAAGACGTCGATGATCTTC
>CAYULR010000169.1:2381-6100 GCA_964445685.1 uncultured Algimonas sp. | reverse complement strand
GGCTGATGGTGCTCGACCCGCGCAACTTCGCGCTGAAGGCGCTGTTGCGCCGGACGGGTCTGGGCGAGGCGGCCTGCACGCTGATCGTCGTCAGCGCGGATGCATTCCGGGACCTCGAACGCAGCGGGCGGGTCCTGTCGCGCGAAGCGTTCCAGCGCCTGATGGTGGAGCGCGTGGCGAGCCATCCGTCGGCGTCGGACCACGAAGCGCTCTGGCTCGACTGGCTGGATGACGGGCTCGGCCCGAAACAGGTGGACGCCGCCTAGGTCGCGAACTGTTCGCGCAGGATGCGTTCGTCCAGCCCGTGGTCGGCATCGAACAGCAATGTCAGCTTCGTCTTGTGGTCCTGCGTGACTTCCACGCTGCGAACGTGGCGGAGTTCATGGTTGTCGGCGGCGACCGCGACGGGACGCAGGTCCGGGTCCACGATATCGAAGCGCACCTTTGCCGTGTTGGGCAGCAACGCCCCGCGCCAGCGTCGTGGGCGGAAGGCGCTGATCGGCGTCAGGGCGAGGATGTCCGCGCTGAGCGGCAGAACGGGCCCGTGGGCGGACAGGTTGTAGGCCGTGGAGCCCGCAGGCGTGGCCAGCAGCACCCCGTCCGCGATCAGCCGCTCCAGCCGTGTCTCGCCGTCCACCGTGATGTTGATGTGCGCGGCCTGCAATGTCTGCCGGAACAGCGACACTTCGTTGAAGGCCAGCTCTGAAATCTCCCCGCCGCGCGCGACCGCTTCCATGCGCAGCGGCGAAACGCTGGCCCGTTTGGCCTGGTCGATCCGGTCGGGCAGGCCGTCCATCTCCAGCCGGTTCATAAGAAAGCCGACCGTGCCACGGTTCACCCCGAAAACGGGCAGGCCGCGCCGGATCAGCGACATGTTGCGGCGCAGCGTGCGCAGCATGAACCCGTCCCCGCCAATGGGCACGATCACGTCCGCATCGCCCGCATCGTGGTTGCCGTATCGCGCCACGAATCCTTCCATCAGCGTCTTGGCCCCCGGCTTCTGGCTGGCTGTGAAAGCGATCTTCATGAGCGGTCCGGAAGACGAAAAGGAAGGCGGCCGTGATCCGGCCTGTGCGTCCGCTATAGCATTCGACCTCTTCGAGGCGAGACGAATATGGGGGCGTGTGGGGAAGCGGGGGATATTTGGCGTCTTTATCGCGGGGCTGATGGCGGGGGCGTCCGGTCCGGCCTTTGCGTCTGCGTGGAACCCGGACAAGGGCGGCGGCGAGATCATCTCCGGCTATGTCGCCGTTGGCGCGGACCGCGCGCGGGACCGGGCGGGCAACAGGGTTTCGCTCGACAACTACTCCAAACGCGTCACGCAGACCTTCGCTACCGTCGGCCTCACGGACGACATCGCCGTCGTGGGGACGTTCGACTGGCAGACCGGACAGATCATCCAGCCGGGCGTGAACCTCACCTTCTCCACCCCGTCCGCCATCGCGGCAGGGCTCCAGTGGCAGACAAGCCGCCGCGAAGGGCACGCCACGGCGCTGTCACTCAGCTACGTCGAGGGCATCGACCTGCCCAACGCGCTGGTCACGGTGGAAAACCGCCTGGACAGTGTGGAGCTCCGGGGGCTTTGGGGCGAAAGCCGGAACTGGCGGGGCAGGAACGTTTTCCTGGAAGGCCAGCTCGCGGGACGCCTGAGGCTGCAAGGCGGCTATGACAGCCTGCACGCGCAGATCACCAGCGGCGTGGACATGACCGACCGGCTTCTGCTGATGGGGAAGATCCGGTTCGCCGATATCGGCTCAGGCGTGGTCGAGGGTGCATTCGCCCCGCGCCAAAGACGATGGGCGAGCGAAGCGAGCGCGGTCTACCGCTTCCGGAAGCGCGACTATGTGGAACTCAGCGTCACCTCTGTGCTTGCCGGGCGCAGCACCGTATTCGAGCGCGAGTTCAAGATCGGGTACTGGCACAAATTCTAGTTCGCGCCGGTCTCCGCACGCAGATATTCGATCAGGGCGGCGCGGTCCTCCGGCTTGCGCAATCCGGCGAAGCTCATCCGGTTGCCCGGCATGTATTGGCTGGGTTTCTCGATGTAGGCGCTCATCGTGTCGTCGGACCAGACCACGCCGGACGCGGCCATGGCGGCGGAATAGTTGAAGTCCTCGCGCGAGCCGGCCGTGCGTCCGAAGACCTGCCAGAGGTTCGGCCCGACCTTGTTGCGCTCCCCTTCGCCCAGCGTGTGGCAGGCGCGGCAGCGTTTGTAGAGGATCGCGCCGCGCTCCATCGACGTCATCTCCGCCCCGGCGGACGGAGCGTCCGCTTCGGCCCCGCTGCCGCAGGCTGTCAGGCAAAGAGCGGCAAACGCCAGGAGAAATCGTCTTGTCATAGAGGCCTTCTATCGGGTTCCGGGCCGCGCGTGCATTCAAAAAAACGCCCAGGCCATGCGTGCTTTTGCCCCTACACCCATTCTTCGCATCATGGCATAGCCCGCGCGAAAATTCCCATCGTCTTCCAAGGTCATCCCATGAGCTTTTCCCCGCCCGTCAACGCCATCGGCTTCCTTCTGCGCCACGGCGTGGACCTTGACGGCATCGGCCAGACCGGTGCGTTCGAGGAGACGTCGCCCGAACTGCTCGACGCCATTCTCGGCGGTGCGTCCGATTTCGCGCGCGACGTCTGGGCTCCGACCAACTGGGACGGGGACCAGAACCCCGCGACGATCGAAGACGGCAACGTCACGGCCTCCAAGGGTTTCAAGGACGCCTACCACCAGTTCGTCGAAGGGGCGTGGCAGACTGTGGCTCTGCCCAGCAAGATCGGAGGCATGGGCCTGCCGAGCGCCGTCAGCGTTGCGACGAACGAGATGCTCTATGCATCGAACATGGCGCTGGGCCTCTGCCCGATGCTGACCAGCTCCGCCATCAAGGCCATCGAGACGCATGCCAGCGCGGAGTTGCAGGAGACCTACCTGCCCAAGATGCTGGCGGGCGAATGGACGGGCGCGATGTGCCTGACCGAGCCGCAGGCGGGCTCCGACCTCGGCCCCGTACGCACCAAGGCCGAAGACAATGGCGACGGGACCTATTCGATCTCGGGCCAGAAGATCTACATCACCTGGGGCGACCATGACTGCGCGGACAACATCATCCACCTCGTCCTGGCGCGTCTGCCCGACAGCCCGGCTGGCTCGCGCGGCATCTCGCTGTTCCTCTGCCCGAAATATCTGGTGAACGAAGACGGCTCGCTCGGCGAGCGCAACGGCTTCAAGCCGATCGGTCTGGAACACAAGCTCGGCATCCACGGCAGCCCGACCTGCACGATGGAGTTCGCGGGCGCGACGGGATACCTCGTCGGTGAAGTGAACCGCGGCCTCGCTTGCATGTTCGTCATGATGAACGAAGCGCGCCTCTTCGTTGGCGTGCAGGGCGTTGCCATTGGCGAGCGCGCCTACCAGGCCGCGCTGCAATATGCCCATGACCGCGTGCAGGGCGTGCCTCCGGGGCAGGAGCCCGGCGCGCCGATCCTCGACCACCCGGACGTTCGCCGGATGCTGATCGACATGAAAGCCCGCCTGATGGGCGCGCGGACAATCAATTTCGCAACAGCCGAAGCCGCCGATCTTGGCAATCACGGGCGCGAAGGCCTGCTGACGCCGATCGCCAAGGCGTACGGTTCCGACACGGGTGTGGACGTGGCCAGCGTGGGCGTGCAGATCCACGGCGGCATGGGCTTCGTCGAGGAAACCGGCGCGGCGCAGCACTACCGCG
>CAYULR010000169.1:776-2371 GCA_964445685.1 uncultured Algimonas sp. | reverse complement strand
ATCTACGAGGGTACGAACGGCATCCAGGCGATCGACCTGATCGGACGCAAGCTGCGCCGCGACGGCGGTGAAGCCATGCGTGCGCTGATTGCGGACCTGCGCGAAGGCGCGGTCCTCGTGAAGGACGTGTCGGGCCGCAACGGCGTCGACCTGTCCGTCTGCTCCGCCGCCATCGAGCGCGGGCTGGAGACGCTGTCCACGGCGACCGACATCGTCCTTAACGCGACGGAAGAAGACGCGCTCGGCGTGGCGACGACCTATCTGGAGCTGTGTGCCAAGATCATCGGCGGCTCTCTGCTGGCGCGCTCCGTTGCGCGGGGACTGATGGCCGACGACGACCACGCCGCCGCCATGGGCAGCCTGGCGCGCTACCACGCGCTGCGTGTCATGCCGACGGCGGACGGGCTGCTGGAATCGATCCGGGCGGGCGCGGACGCGGTCTACGACTTCCCGCGCGACCAGCTGGCGGACCTGTAGGGCAGCCTTTCCTTCCAAGCCTCCCGTTTGCGGCCCCACTGACACTGCCTCGAAAGTGTGGTAGGGGACAGGACAACCGGGAGGCTGCGATGAACGATCCATTCCAGATGCAACGGGAGCTGCGCTACGGCGCGCCCGTCTGCGACCAGATCCTCACGGGCCGCCACTTCACCATCGGCTATTCGTGGTATTTCCGGCAGGCCAAATGGGTGCTGGAGATCATCAACCCGCTCGAACGCCTGCTCGACCAGGACTTCGAGGATGGCGACCGGCTCGACAATTTCCGCGCCGACCAGCGTATTCCGTGGCGTTTCCGGGCGAGCCTCGCCGCCTACAAAGGCAGCGGCTATGACCGGGGGCATTTGTCGCCGAGCGCGAACCTGCGCGAGACGAAGCTGCAGAACAGCGAGACATTCCTGCTGTCGAACATGTCGCCGCAGGACCCCAAGTTCAATCGCAAGATCTGGCGCAAGCTCGAAGAAGCCATCCGCGAACTCGACAGCCATAACGACGTCATGGAGACCTACGTGCTGACCGCTCCGGTTTTCGACTTCAACAAGACGGTGAAGACGATCGGCGACCGTCAGTCCAAGAACGGCATCAGCATTCCCATCCCGCACGCCTTCGTCAAAAGCGTCTTCGCGGAGAAGAGCAATGGTGGCTTCGATCTCTGGACGTTCAAGATCGGCAACGAGGAGCAAACCGACAAGGACCTCGGCAACTACCTGATCAAGACCTACGACGCAGAACAATATGTCGGCGGCCGCTTCTGGGACCGCGTGTCGGGCGGGGACCTCCACGCACAGAAGCGCAAGGCCGGCAACATGTGGAAATCGCAGGGCGGCGACACGGGCGAGATGACGAAATCCGCCCTGATGAAGTTGAAGGAAATCGACCTTGTGGAAATGGCCAAGGGGATGGGGATTCCCGCCTCAGTCGATGACCTGAAAGCGGAAACGGTCGACCGCATATTGAAGCACCACGGCGCCTGAGCGGATTCGTTTCTTCTTGACGCCGTGCCGCTCGGTTCGCACGAGCGCGCACATGTCTGCCCAGCCCCCCGAAGTTCCGCCCCAGCGCCCCCATTCCCGGCCCGTTAAGCGCACGCGGCGCCTGAC
>CAYULR010000169.1:0-766 GCA_964445685.1 uncultured Algimonas sp. | reverse complement strand
ACCGCGCCGCAGATCACGGCGCGCAAGGGCGGCGATCCGGTCGTCTGCCTGACGGCCTATGACGCGCCCACGGCGGAGATCATCGACCCGCATTGCGACCTGATCCTCGTCGGCGATTCGGTTGGCATGGTCGTCCACGGCCTGCCAAGCACGGTCGGGGTCACGCTGGACATGATGATCCTGCACGGACAGGCGGTGATGCGCGGGTCCAAGACCGCGCTGGTCGTGGTGGACCTGCCCTTCGGGTCCTACGAGGGCACGCCCGACGCGGCGTTTGCCTCCGCCTCGCGCGTCATGATGGAGACGGGCTGCCAGGCCGTGAAGATCGAAAGCGGCTCCTACGCCGCCGACACGATCGCTTACCTCGTGGAGCGCGGCATTCCCGTGATGAGCCATGTCGGCCTGCGCCCGCAAAGCATGCACGTGCTGGGCGGGTTCCGGGCGAGGGGGCGCACCACGGCGGTCGCGGACGAGATCCTGCGCAACGCCGAAGCCGCCGCCGAAGCGGGCTCCTTCGCGGTCGTGGTCGAAGGCGTGTCCGCCGAAATCGCCGACCGCGTGACCAAGGCGGTGGACATCCCCACGATCGGCATCGGCGCGTCCGCCAATTGCGACGGGCAAATCCTCGTCACGCCGGACATGCTGGGACTGTTCGACCGCGTGCCGAAGTTCGTCCACAAATATGGCGACCTGCGCGACCGGATCGATGCGGCCGTCCAGCAATATGCCGCCGACGTGAAGGCCCGCGACTTCCCGCGCGAAGAGA
>CAYULR010000168.1:5266-6186 GCA_964445685.1 uncultured Algimonas sp. | reverse complement strand
GCCGCCGCCTTGTGCTTCGTCTCGGCCCACTCATACTCCGGCGTCGAGTCCAGCACGATGCCGGCTCCTGCGCGGACGTGGAGGGTGTCGTCTTTGACGATCCCGGTCCGCAGGACGATGGCCGTGTCCATGTCGCCATTGGCGGAGACGTAACCCACCGCCCCGGCGTAGATGCCGCGCTTTTCGTCTTCCAGCTCGTCGATGATCTCCATGGCGCGGACCTTGGGAGCGCCGGAGACGGTTCCGGCAGGGAAGCCAGCCATAAGGGCATCGATGCAGTCGAGGCCGTCGCGGATTTCGCCTTCGACGTTGGAGACGATGTGCATGACGTGGCTGTAGCGTTCCACGATGAAACGTTCCGTCACGCGGATGCTACCAGCCTTGGCGACGCGGCCGACATCGTTGCGCCCGAGGTCGAGCAGCATGAGATGTTCGGCGCGTTCCTTGGGATCGACGAGGAGACTGCGTTCGTTCTCGATATCCTCTGCCGACGTCTTCCCGCGCGGGCGCGTACCGGCGATCGGACGAATGGTGACCGTGCCGTCGCGCAGGCGGACCAGGATCTCCGGGCTGCTGCCCACGATCTGGTGGTCGTCGAAGTCGAGAAAGTAGAGGAAGGGCGACGGGTTCATCCGGCGCAAGGCGCGGTAGAGCGCGAAGGGCGGGGCGACCATGGGCGCGGAGAGGCGCTGGCCGATCACGACTTGGAAGACGTCTCCGGCCAGGATGTAGTCGCGGGCCGCCTTCACCCGGTCGGAGAAAGCGGGAAGGTCCGTGCCGATCTTCTGATCGATGACGGGTGTCTCGACCGTGGAGCTGGGGGCGGCCGGGGTCGGCCCGTCCAGGTCGTCGATGGTGGCTTCGATGCGGGAGACAGCCTCGTCATAGGACCCGCCCGGCGGAACCCACGCGGCGACGAT
>CAYULR010000168.1:0-5256 GCA_964445685.1 uncultured Algimonas sp. | reverse complement strand
GCTTCACCTGATCGAAGATGCAGACCGTGCGCGGCCGGACCATGATGGCGTCGGGCGTGCCGATGGGATCGGGGTTGGGCTGTGCAAGCACTTCGACGTGGCGGACCATGTCGTAGCCGAGATAGCCGAACAGACCGGCCGTCATGGGCGGGAGGTCGTCGGGCAGGTTGAACTTGCATTCCGCTATCAGCGCGCGGAGCGCTTCGAGCGGCGTCCCAGACATGCGCGAGAAGTTGTTGCCGTCCCGCGACAGCGCGGCGATGTCGCCCTGGCTTTTCCAGATCAGGTCCGGATCGAAGCCGAAGAACGAAAAGCGCCCGCGTTGCTCTCCGCCCTGAACGGACTCGAACAGGAAAGCGTAGGGCTTTCCCAGCCCCGCCTTGATGAAGGCGGAGACGGGCGTGTCGATATCGTTGATGGTCCGCGCGTAGACGAGCTGTGGACAGTCCGACGCGCGGAACGCCTCGCGGGACGGGACGAGTTCCGGCGTCATGGAGGCTAGCCCGCCTCCTCGAGGTTCAGCGCGGCGCGGAGCTGGTCTTCGTAGACGCGCTGCTCCTTGTCCTCGAGGATCGCATCCTGGTAGGCGCGGCTGATGTCCTGGGCGATTTGCTCGGACACTTGGTTACGGATGATGTCGAGGATGTTGCCGGTCACGCGCTCATTCGCGCTGGAAACCGAATCGAGCACGGCGACCTCGTAGGTTCCGGGCTCGCGGCCTGCTCCGCGCGCCACGTCGCCGACATCTCCGTCCAGCAGACCGATGGTGACAGCTGGGGAGAAGTCCGGGCTGGGCGCGGCGCGGCGGACATTGATCCGCACGGCGCTGGTGCTGAGCTCCGCCGCGATGGCTTCGATGGTCTCGCCTTCGCGAAGGCGTTTGGCGAGCTGCGCGCCCTTGGCCGTCAGCGCGTCCGTGCGCTGCTGGGCCTTCCACAGAGCGGTGGCTTCGGCGCGGGACTGCTCGAACGGTTCCGGCGCGCTCGGGATGGTGTCCGTAATGCGGAAGATAGCGAGACCGCCATTGGAGGTCGGAACGATGTCCGACTCGAAGCCGATATCGCCCGTGAAGACGGCGGTCAGAAGGCGGTCATCGGTCGCGATGCCTGGAATGGCCGAGAAGCCGTCGAGGCGGATACCGTCCTGCGTCGTGCCGTTGCGGTCGATATAGGGGTAGGAGGAGAGGGGAAGCTCCAGCGCTTCGGCGATCTCCTCGATGGTCGCGCCTTCCAGAAGGCGGTCGTCGATCACGCGCTCGTAATCGTTGATCAGGCGCAGTGCCTGGCCGTTCAGCACGTCCTGGCTCAGCTCCTCGCGCATGTCGTCGAGCGTCGGCGTTTCCGCCGGGGAGATGCTGCGTACGGTTACGACTTCGAACGTGCCGAAGCCGGTCGGGGCGACGCGGGCTTCGCCTTCTTCGATCTCGAACGCCGCCGTGGACGTGTCGGGATTGATCAGGCCGTTCTCCCGGACATTGTCGAAGCGGTCGGGGGCGGGCAGGCCCAGATCCGTGGCGACGGACTCGGCTGTTTCTCCTGCGCCGATGCGGGCTGCAATGCTGTCGGCGGCTTCCTGCGTCGGGACGACGAGCACACTCACGTCACGCGTTTCCACGGCACCGATCTCGCCTGCGCCGACCAGAGTCTCGAAACGGTCCTGCAGCAGCTCTTCCGTGATTTCGATATCCTGTTCGAAATCGAACGGCTCGATGCGAAGCATCAGGAACTGGCGGTATTCCGGCGCGGTGAAGCGGCCCTGGTTCGTCGTGATGTAGTCGCGCAGCTCGTCCTCGGTCGGTTCCGGCAGGGTGTCGAGCGCGTCCACGCCGAAGCGCCCGAGCCGGCCCGTGCGGCTTTCATTGACGAACTGGTTGTAGCGCTGGGCGTAGTCGCCCGGCGCGCGGATGCCACCCATCACGGCGGGCACGGTCTGTTGCTGGCGCAACGCGTTGACGATGTCCTGCTCGAAGTCGCGCTCCGACATCTGGTTCGAGGCCAGGATGCGGCGGAGCTGTTCGCGGTCGAACTGGTTGGTGATCGAGTTGCGGAAGGCTTCGATGTTTTCCGTGTAGCGGAGCACGTCGCGGTTGTTCACGCCGATGCCGAGATCGTCCGCATCCGCTTCGATGGCCAGTCGCTGCGTGAACTCGCCGACCAGGTTTTGCGGAATGCCGCGGTCGAAGGCCTGCTGCGGGGTGAGGCCCTCGCCATTCTCCTGCTGGAAGCGGCGCATCTCGTCATTGAACCGGTCGAGGAACTCCTCGCGTCCGACTTCCGTGTCTCCGACCTGCACGACAGCGTTGCTGTTGTTGGGGGAGAAGACGTCCTCGATCCCCCACACGGCGAAGGCCAGGACTAGCATGCCCACGAGCACCGCCACCAATATGGTGCGGATGCGGTCGAACAGGCCTTTGGGTCGGTCGTAAATGTCGTCTGCCATAGCGTTGGGCATGTAGCAGGTCGTACCCGACCCGCAAGCGGTTGCGTTCAGTCCGTGGAGCCCTCAAAACCGGGCTTATGAAACAATTGATCGCCGCCAACTGGAAGATGAACGGAATGCCGGACTGGGCGGACCGGGCCGCCGCGTTGGACGCAGCCGTGCCGGACGCTCCGGCAGAGTTGCTGATCTGCCCGCCGCATCCGCTGGTCGGCGCGATGGCGGCGCAGGGCAGCCCGGTCGCCATCGGAGCGCAGGACTGCGCGGCCTTCGAGGCCGGGGCGCATACGGGCGAAACGGATGCGGTACTGCTGAAGGCCTTGGGCGCGAGCTACGTTATTCTCGGCCATTCGGAACGGCGGGCGGCGGGTGAAAGCGACGCGGTCGTGCGCCGCAAGGTCGAACGGGCCGTCGCGGCCGGGCTCCGCCCCATCGTCTGCGTCGGAGAAAGCCTGGCGCAACGCGAAGCGGGCGAGGCGGAAGCCGTGGTTGCGCGCCAGTTGGGCGAAAGCCTGCCGGAGGGCCTGCAGGGCTACGATATCGCCTACGAGCCTGTCTGGGCTATCGGGACCGGACGGACGGCCACGGTGCGCGACATTGCGGACATGCACGCCGCCATCCGGAGCATCGTCGGGGCGGGGCCGCGCATCCTTTATGGCGGGTCGGTGAAGTCTGCCAATGCGTCCTCCATCCTCGGCACGCCCGAAGTGGGCGGCGCGCTCGTCGGCGGGGCGAGCCTGGAAGTCGAGAGCTTCGCGGCGATCGCGCGCGAGGCGGTTTAACCGAACGCTAACCATGATGCCGACAGGGTGAAAGCCAAGCGAATCGCGAGGCTTTCATGCGTCTTCCACTCTTCCTTCTGGCATCCACACTTGTCGGGGCTCCGGCCTTTGCGGCCGATCTCGGGACCTACCGTCCCGGCGCGCCCTACCATTCCGTGATCGTGCCGACGGCCAATGTCTGCGAAAGCCAGTGTGCGGGCGACGCCCAGTGCCGGGGGTGGAACTATGTGAAGGCCGCGCCGCAAGCGCCGGGCGTGTGCGAGTTCCAGTCCTCCATCAACGCTCCAATCGCGAGTGCTATCTCGATCAGCGGCGTCAGCCCTTCCGCGGTCGCGCCGTCGCCCAAGCTTATCCCGGGATCGACCAACACGGTCCGCGTCGGAACGGTCGTGGAGCAGACCACGCCGAACGGCAGCCGCATCGTGCGCCGCCAGCCCGTTCCCGAAGCCCCCAGGCCTCCCATGGCTCCGCCGCAAGGCTTTCAGCCCGCCCTGGAGGGCGCAACCCACATGGCGCGTCCCGCCGCGCCGGTTCAGCGCCCCGTCATGTCACGCGGCCCGGCCCGCATGGCACCGGGGCAGATGGTCCGCCCGATGCAGCCCCGGCAGATGATGCCGCAACCTGCTCCATACGGCGCTCCGCACCAGAACATGGGTCTTCCACCGGGCGCGATGGCTCAGCCCCACAGGATGGACCCTCGCATGATGAATTCCGGTGTCATGGCCCAGCCACGCCCGGTCGGTCGCCCGCCCGTCGGTCAGGCCATCCCGCAGATTCAGCAGCAAGCGGTGATGCCGCAGCAGCCGCCCGCATCGGCCATGATGCCGCGCGCCTCCGCCAACACACCTGTCAGCTGGACGAACGCGCCGCAGCCTGTGCAGCCCAATCCAGGCCTCTACGGTCGTTTGAACGATGATGTAGCCCGTGCGCCTGCGCCAGTTGTCAACGCGCCCGCTCTGCAAGCCCCGGTCGTGCCCGTACAGCCCGTCCAGCAAATGCCGCTGGCTGGAGCCGTGCCGCGCTAGAAGCGAGCGGCGAGCTTCTTCGCGCCCGCCACCAGGGCGACGCCCGACAGGCGGAACCAGCCGAAGACGACGAAAATGACGAAGCAGAGCGTCGCGGACGTCTGCAAGCTCTTGGCGAGGGCCGGGGATTCTGATCCAGCCAGCAGGACCGTCTGCTCTCCCCCCGACACGGCCGCGATGAGGCCGAGGAAGAGCCACACGCCGACCCAGTAGAAGTTCACGATCTTGTTCTTGCGCTCATAGGTGGCCGGCAGGAAGCACAGCGTCACGACGGTGACGGTGATTGCGAACATGATAAGCGGCGGCAGTAGCATAGTCGGACAATCCTTCGGGTTATGCCCGTCCACGGTGCAAGCGCTCTGCCAGTTTCCCCTCAGCGGCGTTCTTTTGTGGTCAGGAACCGGATGTCCGGGTTCTTCTCCTGCGCGTAGCCGATGTCCCAGGATGATTTGGCCAGGAAGACCGGGTCTCCGTCAATGTCCTCGGCCATGTTGACCGTGTTCTTGTCTACGAAGGCTTTCAGCTTGGCCGCGTCGTCGCAGAAGAGCCAGCGTGCCGTCTGGTAGGGCGGGACCTCGAATTGCACGCCCAGTCCGTACTCGGTCTTGATGCGTTCGCGCATCACGTCGATCTGCAAGCTGCCGACTGCGCCGACAATCATGTCTGCACCGAGCGCGGGCTTGAACAGCTGCGTCACGCCTTCTTCGGCAAGCGATTCCAGAGCCTTGCGCAAATGCTTTGCCTTCAGCGGGTCTTCCAGACGCGCGCGGCGCAGGATTTCCGGGGCGAAGTTGGGAATACCTGCGAAACGGATTTTGCCGCTCTCCGACAGGCTTTCGCCCACGCGCAGCACGCCGTGGTTGGGAATTCCGATCACGTCGCCCGCATAGGCGGTTTCCGCCAGTTCGCGGTCCTGCGCGAAGAACATGACAGGGTTGTGCACGGTCAGGCCTTTGCCGTCCGCCGTCTTCAGCTTCATGCCGCGTTTGAACTCGCCTGAGACCATCCTGTAG
>CAYULR010000167.1:0-6199 GCA_964445685.1 uncultured Algimonas sp. | reverse complement strand
GAATGCGGCATGGGCTTCGAGAAATACGAAGACATCCGCAAAGGCGACCAGATCGAGTGCTTCACCGTCGAGATGATCGACCGGAGCCTCGAAGACGTCGCCCTGTCCGACATGGAAGCGGAAAGCGCGAGTGCGAGCGCCAGCGCGTCCGAAGACGCGTAGGCCCGCCCCTCATCCACAAAACTAGGAAAGCGCCCCTCGCGGGCGCTTTTTTCATGCCGTCTTGAAGGCCGAGCGCAGCTCCGCGATCAGGCGCTCGACCGCGTCCGGTCGCTGATCGCGCGTCGGCGTGACCAACCAGAGCGCCGGGTCGTCGACGGGCCCCGCAAAGCGCCAGTCGGGCAGCAGGCGCACGAGCGCCCCACTCTGCACGGCGTCCCGCGCGGTCCAGTCCGCGATCAACGCCACGCCCATGCCCGACAGCGCCGCCGACAGCAGGCTGTCCGCATTGTCCGACCGGAGAACGGCACGGCGGCCCGCGCGGACCTGGCGGCGGCCCTGCGACGCGGTCCACCCGTCCCGGAATCCTGGCAGGTCGAAGACCAGCTGCGGCAGCTCGCCCAGGGCTTCGGGTGTAGAAACCCTGTCGAAGTCGGGACGGCCAACGCACCAATAGTCCACGTTCCGCAGCTTGCGCGCCAGCAGGGCGCTGTCTTCCAGGCGGCCGTGGCGGACGGCGATGTCGATGCGTTCATCCACCAGGTCGACGGGACGGTCCGTCGCGCGAAGATCGACCGTCACGTCCGGATTGTCCCGCTGGAACGCGGCCAGGACCGGCACGAGGCAGAGCCGGGCGAAGGTGGTGGACGCGGTGATGCGGATTGCCTTTTGCGCGGCGTTCGCGCGGGCGGACGCCCGCTCCAGCGCCACGAGATGCGGCGCGATATCGGCCTGGAGCTGTTCGCCCGCCGCCGTGGGCCGCATCCGGCGCGTGTTGCGCGCGATCAGCCGCGTGCCGAGATCCGCCTCCAGCGCCGCGATGGCCCGTGAGACGGACGACGGGTCCAGCCCTTCGCGCCGGGCGGCCGCCGCAAAGCTGCCGCTGCGCAGGACGAGATCGAACAGGGCAAGACGGTCGAGGCTCATTCGTGCAAAGTAGCACGTCTGTCGTGGTCTAAACAGCGTTTGAGAGGCCCGCGCCTTCGGGCAGAACGCCTGCATGACACAGACAGACCTTCCCCCTCTCCCCTTCGATCTTTCGGGCCGCACGGCCGTCATCACCGGCGCGAGCCGCGGCATTGGCCGCGCGGCGGCCCAAGCGCTTGCCGACTTGGGCGCGCAGGTCGTCTTGCTGGCTAGGAACGAGGATGCGCTGAAGGACGCCGCCGAAGCCATTGGCCCGCAGGCCCGCTACGCCGTCGCCGACGTCACGGCCGGAGCGGAGTACCGTGCGCAGCTGGCCGGGATCGACGCGGACACGCCCATCGACATCCTCGTCAACAATGCCGGGACCATCGACCCGATCGCCCGGTTCTGGGAGTCGGACCCCGACGACTGGGCGCGGGCCGTGCAGATCAACCTGATGGGCGTCTATGACGGGACGCGCGCCGTGCTGCCCAGCATGATCCAGCGCGGGCGCGGCAAGGTCGTCAACCTGTCGTCGGGAGCGGCGAACTCCGCCCTGCCGGGCTGGAGCCACTACTGCACCACCAAAGCCGCCGTGCAGCGGATCACTCAGGTCAGCGGACGCGAACTGCGCGAGGCCGGGCACGAGGGCGTCAGCGTCATCGGACTGTCGCCGGGCACGGTCGCGACCGACATGATGGCCACAATCCGCGACAGCGGCGTCAACGCCGTCTCCCAATTGCCGTGGGAGCGTCACATCCCGGCGCACTGGGCCGGACGCGCCGTCGCTTGGCTCTGCGGGCCTGAGGGCGCGGCCCATAGCGGGACGGACTTTTCCATCAAGACAGAAGACGGACGCCGGGCCGTGGGCCTTCCGCTGGACGGCGCACCGGGATAGCCCGCGCGCGCCGCAAAGCGCCTTCACAGCACGCAGGCTTGCATCCCGCCGCGCGGAGGCCCAAATCAGGCCTCATGTCCCGCAACAGACCCCCTTCCCAACGCCAGCTCAAAGCCGGCGAAGTCATCCGCCGCGCGCTGGCCGAGATTATTGCGCGCGAGGACCTGCGCGATCCCGCCCTGAAAGGCGTCAGCGTGACGATCGCGGAAGTGCGCGCCGCGCCCGACCTGAAGAACGCCACCGTCTTCGCCGCCCCGCTGGGCGCGGACAAGGACGGGCAGGCCGTGATCGACGCCCTGCAGCGTTGCGGCCGCTTCCTGCGGGGAAAGCTGGGGCGCGAACTCGCCATGAAAAGCACGCCGCGCCTGAAATTCATGCTCGACACGACCTTCGACACAGCGGACGAGATGTCCCGCCTGCTCGCCCGGCCCGAAGTCGCCCGCGACCTGCAGGACGACGAATAGGCTCTCGCGCCATGCCTTCCGGTCCGCAGGACGCCGACACGCTCCATTACCTTGGCCATTACGAGCGCGACCTTCCGGTCAGCCTCGCGCGGATGATGGAGAACGCCCACGACTGGGAGCATCTCCCGCACGTCCATCCGGGCGCTTTCTCCTCCATCGAGCTGCTGGAGCAGGGGCGTTGGGGTTGGCGGGCGCGCGTGGGCCTGCCTGCGGGCGGGACGCAGGAGATCGAGCTGCGCGTGGACGCGGCGCGCGACATGTGGGTGTCCACCGTGCGGGACGGCATGGGCGCGGGCACGCAGATCCATACCTACGCCAAGGCGCGCGAGACGGGCGGCATCACCGTGGATGTGCGCTTCTACCTGCCGGACGCCCCGGCGGATGCGTCCATCGCGCAGGCGGCCCTGTCCTATCTGACGATGCAGTACACGCAGCTCTACGACGAGGACCTCGCCCTGATGCAGGGACGGCAGAGCGCGCTGGACGACCGGGTGCGGCGCAAGGCGGGAGACGAAGCGAGCACGGTTTTCCTGCCCGATCCCGACCCGGACAAGGTCCACCTCGTGGAGCTGGGGCGCGAGCGTTTCTGCGTGCGGCGCTGGCAGGACCGCTGGATCGTGCACGGCGCGGTCTGCCCGCACCTGCTCGGCCCTCTCGCGGACGCCGATATTCTGGAAGACGGCACGGTGACGTGCCCGTGGCATGGCTACCGCTTCGACGTGACGACGGGCGAGCCCGTCAACGCCCAATGCCGCGCCCTGCCCAGCCCGCCGCAGCTCGCGCACGTGCCGGGCGGCATGAAGTTATTTTGGCCGGACGCGCCGGAAGACCGTTAGCCCTCAGGCCTCCGCCACATACTCCAGCACCGGGTCGAGCTTGCGCAGGAAGCGCAGCTGGCAATCGCGGCGCAGGCTGCTCTTATAGGCCTGGCGGTAGCTGCGGCGCAGGCGGATGTAGGAGGACATGTCGATCTCGCCCGTGCTTTTCAGCGACAGGATGACCGGCAGGAACAGTCGGCCGCCAAAGCCGCTGACGGCGTCCTCGATCCCGTGGTCTTGCTGGAACTTCACCGACATGCGCGCCGCCTTGCGTTCGATCCGGTCGCGCTTGCGGCGCACGGTCTGGCAATAGGACGAGGGCATTGCGGCTTCCTCCCCGGCTTCGGCCAGACGCTGCACGTTGGCGGCCGATGGGTGCGCGGGCGCGTTCCGGGTCAGTGTGGGGGCAACCGCCGTGGCTGTGCTCGCAGCCCGGGGAATAGCACCCGGAATTAAAATTGACATTGACTCTGTCCCTTGGCAAGTGGGCCGCCAGTTTTGCAGAGAGTCGTTTAAACAAACATAAGACGAGGTCTTTTCAGATCGGAGGGCTCGGGCACCCAACCTCCAGCCGGAGAGGAATGGCTTAAACCTTCCGCCTTATGGAGGGTCGGATGAGCTACCGACTGACGCATTCCCTGTCCGTGAAAGACATCGCGAATGTCAGGGACGCGGTCGCAAGAAGCCTCACTCCGGCCTGGACCGGATGGGTGTTGGCGCTTTTGGGATTGATCGTCGGCGCAGGCTTGGTGTTCATCGCCGTGGAGGTCGGGATCGAAAGGCTCGCCCTGTCGCCGCCAACCTTGGTGCTGATCGGCATCATGACGTCCGGGCTGGTCTATGTCGGCTTCGGAAAGCTGTCGGGTGCGCTGCACGCCCTGCCGTTTCGCCGCCTGCCGGACCGGCGGTCGGAGAACTGGTCGGTCGAAGTGGACGCGGCAGGGTTGCGGCTCACCCATGATCACGGCGTCCAGACATATGACTGGTCTGGCGCGCTCGCCTGGGTGGCGGTCCCGCAAGCCGTCATGGTGCTGTTCACGACAGAGGCCGTCTACCTTCCCCGCGCGTCCTTTGCATCGGCTGCGGAGATGCATAGCTTTTTGGGGGATATCGAACGGTGGACCCCCGACGATGTGGTAGGCCGTGACAGGTTGGAACTCCGCCGGTCCTGATATCCCGCCGGTCATAACATCCCGCTAGTCATGACACCCCACTAGTCCGCGCACCGGGCGGGCCGCGTTGACTTCCCCGGCCCTTCTCCGCACAGGCCGCGCCCATGGACCCGAACGGACGAAACAGACGTAAGCGCGGGCGGCCCATCCATGGCTGGGTCGTGCTGGACAAGCCGTTGGAGATGGGCAGCACGAAGGCCGTGAGCGTCATGCGCCGCCTGTTCGACGCGCAGAAGGCAGGCCATGCCGGGACGCTGGACCCGCTGGCGACGGGCATTCTTCCCGTGGCGCTGGGCGAAGCGACCAAGACGGTGCCGTTCCTGATGGACGCGGCCAAATCCTACGAGTTCGACATCGCCTTCGGGCGCAGCACGGAGACGCTGGACGCGGAAGGCGACGTCACGGGTCAGAGCGGTGCGCGGCCCACGCGCGAGGCGCTTCTCGCCGCCCTGCCCGCACTGATCGGCGACATCGAGCAGATCCCGCCCAAATATTCCGCCATCAAGATCGACGGCAAGCGCGCCTACGACATGGCCCGGGCGGGCGAGACGGTGGAGATGAAGACCCGCATCGTGCGCATCGACGATCTTCGCCTGGACGGCTTCGACGGACAGACCGCGTCGCTGAGCGTGGATTGCGGCAAGGGGACTTATGTGCGGTCCATCATGCGCGACCTGTGCGAGGCGTTGGAGGTCGAGGGACACGTGTCGCGGCTGCGCCGGACGCGGGTCGGGCCGTTCGGGCTGCCGCAGTCTTTCACGGTGGACGCGTTGGAGGATATGTGCGATGTGCGGCGCGCCGATGAGGGGTTGCTGCCGCTCTCGACCGCACTGGACGACATCCCGGTGCTGGCCGTGACCGAACCGCAGCAAACATCTCTGAAGCAGGGCCGAGCGATCGTTGCCCCCCACTCTCTCCAAATGTCCGAATGGGTGTTGACCGAGGCTGAGGGAATACCGGTTTGCCTGTGCCAGCCCCGTGACGGCCAGCTTTGGCCCAAGCGGGTTTTCAATATCTAGCCATATGGAGAAACCCGATGTCGATTACTGCCGAGCGCAAAGCGGAACTGATTTCCGAATACGCCACCAAGCCGGGTGATACCGGTTCCCCCGAAGTCCAGGTCGCGATCCTCACCGAGCGCATCAAGAACCTGACCGAACACTTCAAGACCAACGCCAAGGACAACCACTCCCGCCGCGGTCTGATCGCCATGGTCACGCAGCGCCGCCGCCTGCTGGACTACCTCAAGGGCAAATCCGAGGACCGTTACCAGGACCTCATCAAGCGTCTGGAGCTGCGCCGCTAGGCCACCTCCCGCCCCCACCAATGAGCCGCCGGAGAGGGCTTCGGCGGCTTTCGCGCATCCAGCGCACCTGAAAAAGGACGTCCACCCGCACAGGAAAAAAGCGGGGCAACGGACGGCCTGACGTACGAAAACGAAAGACTATACGCATGTTCGACAAACATTCCGTCACGATCGATTGGGCGGGCCGCGAGCTGACGCTCGAAACGGGCCAGATCGCCCGCCAAGCCGACGGCGCCGTCATGGCGACCTACGGCGAGACCAAACTGCTGGCGACAGCCACCTTCGCCAAGGACGCCCGTCCGGGACAGAGCTTCTTCCCGCTGACCGTCAACTACATGGAAAAATTCTACGCCGCCGGTAAGGTTCCGGGTGGCTACTTCAAGCGCGAAGGCCGCCCGACGGAGCGCGAGACGCTGATCTCCCGCCTGACCGACCGTCCGATCCGCCCGCTCTTCCCCAAGGGTTTCCGCAATGAA
>CAYULR010000166.1:0-6222 GCA_964445685.1 uncultured Algimonas sp. | reverse complement strand
GGACCAACCATAGCCCTTCGCCTTCTCGATCGCGTCGCCGTAATCCGCGCCGTAGACCATGTATTTTTTCGGCACGCAGCCGCGCACAACGCAGGTCCCGCCCGGCAGGCTTTCCTCCGCAACGCCCACGCGCTTGCCCATCTGCGCCGCCAGCCGGGCCGCACGGACACCGCCCGACCCCGCACCGATGACGAAGAGGTCGTAATCGTAATCGCTCATCTATTTGTCTCGCTTGATTTCCAGAACGCGGGCGTGGTCCACCTCGCCGATGATGATGACGTCGGCCAGGTCGACGAACAATCCGCTCTCCATAACGCCCGGGATCGCCGCAAGTGCCGCCTGCGTGGCTGCTGGATCGGGAATGGTGCGGCACTGGCAATCCAGCAGGTAGTGGCCTCCATCCGTGACCAACGGGCCGTCGCCGTCGCGTGTCTGGCGCAATGTCGTGACTCCGTCCTCGCAGCCCGATGCCAGAAGCGCGTCATAGACCTGCGCCGCGGTCACGCCGAGGCAGAACGGGTCGACCTCGACGGGCAACTGGAACGCGCCGAGCGTATCGACCATCTTCCGGTCGTCGACGATAACGACCATCTTCTCAGAGGCTTGGGCGATGATCTTCTCGCGCAGCAGGCAGGCCCCGCCGCCCTTGATCAGGTGAAAGGCCTGGTCAACTTCGTCCGCGCCGTCAATGGTCAGATCGATGCGTTCGACCCGGTCCGGATCCAGCAGCGGGATGCCGTTCTCGCGCGCGACCTGCGCCGTGCGTTGCGAAGTGGGAACGCCCTGGACCTTCAGCCCGCCCGCGACCTTGTCGCCCAGCCGGTCGAGGAAGATCTCCGCCGTGCTGCCGGAGCCCAGCCCCAGCACCATGCCGTCGCGGACGAACTCCAGCGCGGCCGACGCCGCATTTTCCTTGGCGACACTCATTGTCCGGCTTTCCGTTTCTGCATGGCCTTGCGGAAGCGTGCCGCCCAGCCGTCCTTGTTGACTTGCGCGGCCCGCCCGATGGCGAGCGCGTCCTTGGGAACCGTCTTCGTGACGACTGAGCCGCTGGCCGTGAAGCCGCCTTCCTCCACCGTCACCGGCGCGACCAGAGATGTGTGCGTGCCGATGAAGGCCCCGTCGCCGATGGTCGTCTTGTGCTTGAAGAAGCCGTCATAGTTGCAGGTCACCGTGCCCGCGCCGATATTCACGCCCTCGCCGATCTCGGCATCGCCCAGATAGGTCAGGTGCGACGCTTTCGATCCACGTCCCATCACGGTCTTCTTCACTTCGACGAAGTTGCCGACGAATGTCTCCGGGCCAAGCTCCGCACCAGGGCGAAGACGGGCAAACGGCCCCACGGATGCCCCCTCGCCGACCGTCGCCCCTTCGATGTGCGAGAAGGCGTGCACGACCGCATTGGCTTTCACGACCGCGCCGGGACCGAAGACGACGTGCTCGGCAATTGTCGCATCGCGTTCGATCACCGTATCGTAGCTGAAATAGACCGTGTCGGGATCGCGCAGCGTGACTCCGTCCGCCAGCGCGTCGCGGCGCATATTGGCTTGAAATGCCTTGTGGGCGGCGGCGAGGTCGTCGCGGGAATTCACGCCGAGCATCTCGCCTTCGTCACCCCGGACGACCGTTGCGCTCCGGCCCGCATCCCGCAGGATGCCGACCACGTCGGTCAGGTAGTATTCGCCCTTGGCGTTCTTGTTGTCGACCTTGGTCAGCGCGTCGAACAAAGTCGCGGCATTCGCGGCCAAAACCCCGCTATTGCAGAGCGTTACGGCCAATTCTTCCGCGCTCGCCTCTTTCGCTTCCACGATACGTTGCAGGGAGCCGTCTTCCTCGATCAGGCGGCCATAGGCGCCCGGGACTTCGGCCTCGAACCCCAGGACGGAAACGTCGGACGTGTCGAGCGCAGCGAACACGGCTCCCAGCGTCTCGGTGCGGATCAGCGGTGTATCCGCGAACAGGACGGCCACGTCGCCGTCATGGTCACCGAGCGTCGCCTTGGCGCAATCCACCGCGTGGCCCGTGCCGAGCTGCGGTTCCTGGACCGCGATCTCCAGGCCAAGCGCTTCGGCGGCGGCGCGGACATCTGCGTTTCCTTCGCCCACCACGCAGACGATCCGGTCGCAGCCCGCGCTGCGCGCGGCGGCGTGGACCCAATGCAGGAGCGGCCGCCCGGCCAGGTCATGCAGGACCTTGGACTTGGCGGATTTCATGCGCGTGCTCTTGCCGGCGGCAAGGATGATGGCAGCGCGCGCGGGCGTGGCGGTGTCTGGCGTTGTCATGCCGCGCGGCTTAGCCGATAGATGCGCCGATGACACGGGCAGATACACTTTTTACGCAAAAACCGCTGCTCGGCCTGTCCGTGTGTTTCGACCTGGACGGCACGCTGGTGGATACGGCGCCGGACCTTGTGCGCGTAACCAACGAAGTCATCGCATTGGAAGGACTGCCGGAGACGGATTACAAGCTGGCCCGCGCCGTTGTCGGCTATGGGTCGATGCGGCTGATCCGCGACGCGCTTCAGCGCGCGGGCAAACGCGTGCCGGAGGCGCGGATGAAGGCGCTGCAGCGGGAATTCCTGGACCGTTACGCCGCTTCCATCAGCGAGCGGTCCAATCCCTACCCCGGCGTCGTGGAGACGCTCGACACGCTGACACAGCTCGGCGCGGCGCTGTCCGTCTGCACGAACAAACCCGGCTGGCTGGCGCGGCCCCTTCTGCAGGAGCTCGCCATGACGCATTGGTTCGACCGGATTGTGGGCGGGGACGAAGCCACGGCATCCAAGCCCGATGCGCGGCACATATTCGATGCGGCGGGGCACCGACGTTCGGAGCGCATCGTCATGGTCGGGGACAGCTGGCCGGACATGGAGTCCGCGCGGCGCGCCAACGTCCATTCCGTTCTGATGGACTATGGCTATAGTTTCGATCCCCAGATACGACTGAGGGCCGGGACGAGGCTGCGGAGGTTCCGCGATCTCGTCCCAACCCTCATCGGTCGGTATGGTCCGGCGCCGGAACGCCGGAAGTCCGTGGGCTAGCCGAAGTCCTGCTTGGAGCGGGTCGGGATGCCGTTGACCATGTTGGAGCGGACGTCCGTACGCGCAGAGCGCATGGAGGCGAGGAAGCCGCCCTGGACGAGGTTGATCTTCACATCGTGGCCGCGCTCGGCCCAATAGGCTTCGATCTGCTGCTTGAGTCGTTCTGCGCCTTCGCGCGTGCAATAATCACCTTTCATGGTGTCAGTCCCTTGATAATCGTGTTGATTGGCTGCGCTAGAAGCGCGCCGTGTGTGGCATTTCCCGTAGCAGTAGTTAAGAAAGCAAGGGGCGTTCCACAATGGAAAATCGTCTGAATTCTTGTGTAATATTTGTAAGACTTATCACTTTTTTTGTGGTTCAGGAACCGTTCAGCCTCTTGAGACTGCTGGAGTTTCCCCATTCCGTCAAAAGCTTGGAAAAGACTCGCTTAGAGTTCAACTGGATTAAGTATTAGTTTCGATCATGACTTTGGCCAAACGCCTCAAGGGTCTCCGCAAGGAGCAGGGCCTTTCGCAAACCGAACTCGCCCGGAAGGTCGATGTCTCCCAGCCGACCATCGCGAACTGGGAGCGCGGGGGCCACACGCCGCGCCCCGTCGCGCTGGCCCGGATCGCGGACGCGCTGGGCACGGATGCGACGTGGCTGCTGTCGGGAGAACTGCCTGCGGGACGCAATCCTGCGCACCAGCATCTCGCCAAGCCGATCCACCACATCCCCGTTTTCGACTGGCCCAACGGGCAGGATGACCCGCTCGCGTCACAACCCAAGCGCTACATCACGGTCGCCATGGATGCGGACGGGTTGTTCGCGCTTTTCGCAACGACCGAGAGCGGCCATCCGGACGGGTCGGTGCTGATCTTCTCCCGGACGGAACGCGCCCTGCCCGGAAAGTTTCTCTGCACGGGTCCGACGGGCTACACGGTCGCCGACCGCACCTCACTCCGTGATGATATCTTCGCTCGACTGGTCTACTCGGTCGTGCCGCACTAGCGACCAGCTGTCGGGCACGCCCTTCAGCTCTTCCTGGTAGTAGTCCTGGAAGCCCGGCATCTTCACCTGGTTGAGGAAGCTGGAATAGGCCATGTAGCTGACCAGGAAGCGCAGGTCGCGGATCCAGGGCGGCATGAACTTCGGGCTTTCGATCAAGCCGTCGGCGGAGAGCTGCGCCACGGCCGGGACGTCTTCGATGTCCATCTTGCCCACGAACAGGATGCGGATCAGATCGGACCGGCCCATCTTCACCACCGTCCGCATGAAGTTGTGCACGCGCAGCAGCCCGTTCAGATAGACCATGTCCTTGGTGAACGGCGCGCCGCCCGTGACGACCCCGCCCCGGAACACACGCCTTGCATTCTCGAAGGACTGCGAAGGGTCGTCCGTGCGCTCCAGGAAGAAGTCGTAGACCTCTTTGAAGTCGGCGCCCTCCACAGCCATCTGGATCGCCAGCACCCGGCCCGAAAGCCTGCGGAAACGCCGTGGGTCCATCGAGCCCGTCACGACCTCCGCAAAGACGGCGAGCCCCTCCTGGACTTCCGTCGTACCGGGATGGCTCCAGCCCAGGATCGGGAATTTCTTCTGTGCCCGGCCGTTCAGCGCGGTGGCGGAGTGGATCAGGGCTTCGTGGTGCAAGAGCTGGTCAACGTCCCGCGCCGTGAAGCTCGCCCCCTGGCGGATGCGGATACGCTTGGACGAGGCTGCCGCCTTGGCGGACAGGTCGGCACTGATGACCACGGCGGGTGCGTCGGTTTCGAAGTGGCGCGAGAGCCGTTCCCGCAGCGCGCGGGCGAACTGCGTGTCGGTCAGGCGCTTTTCCGTCCCCTCCACGACCAGCCGGTCGAAGTCGAGACCATCCAGCGACTCGTCCATATGCTTGGCGAGGTCGAGCACCATCGTCTCGCGATCCAGCATGAGGCGGGTCGGACGGCCGTAGAGCGCGGTGGAGTGGGCGAAGAACTCCGGCGTGCCGCGCGTTTCGATCATGCAGACCGTGCTCATCATGGAATCGCATAGACGACAGAGCCATTCGGTGATGACGTCGTCGCCGTCGATCAGCGCCTTGGCGGCCTTCACATGCTCGCGGGCCTTCTCGGTCGGCATGGGCTCGTAAGTCGGATTGGGAAGCGTGCCGGACTTCAGGAATTTCTTCTTCAATCCCGGCTTCCACGAAACGGAGCTGAGGATCCGCATCGACTTGGCCGCCTTGTAGAGATGCTTCCCCGCCTTGATGTGATCTTCGTGACGCGACTCGCTGGACTTGCTCATGCGCGCCCCGTCGCAAGCCCAGCCGGGCCTGTCAAAAACGCCCGATACCAAACAGTACGACACACTGGACGATGCGCCCCGTCGCGGCTACCCGCGCGCCATGTCCGCAAGCACCTCCAAAGCCCTCCAGACAGAGCCCCTCACCCGCCGGGTCTTCGCCATCATCTCCCACCCCGATGCGGGCAAGACAACGCTGACGGAAAACATGCTGCTCGCCTCCGGCGCCATCCACCAGGCCGGCAAGGTCGCCGCGCGGGGCGAGGCCCGCCGAACCCAGTCCGACTGGATGAAGATCGAACAGGAACGCGGTATCTCCGTCAGTTCGTCCGTCATGACGTTCGAGCATAAGGGCCTGACCTTCAACCTGCTCGACACGCCGGGCCACGAAGACTTCTCGGAAGACACATACAGAACCCTGACCGCCGCCGACTGCGCGGTCATGGTGCTGGACGTCGCCAAAGGCATCGAGCCGCAGACGCTGAAGCTGTTCGAAGTCTGCCGCCTGCGCGACATCCCGATCATCACCTTCATCAACAAGCTGGACCGCGAGGGCGTGGACCCGTTCGAGCTGATCGCGGAGATCGAGGACAAGCTCGCCTTGGACGTCGTACCCATGCAGTGGCCCGCCGCGTCCGGTCGCCGGTTCAAGGGCGTGGCCGACCTGCGCACCAACAAGTTCCTCGCCTTCGCCAAGGCGGACAGCGGCGAAGAGCATAGCTGGACGCAGATGGACGGCAACTCGATCGGGACAACCTTCGACGACGACGCTCTGCTGGAAGAGTTCAGCATGGAAGCCGAACTCGCCAAGGAATATCCCGATTTCAACGAACAGTCCTTCCGAGAAGGCCATATGACGCCGGTTTATTTTGGATCTGCCCTGCGCAAGTTCGGCGTTTTGGAACTGATCGACGCGCTGGCGG
>CAYULR010000165.1:3014-6235 GCA_964445685.1 uncultured Algimonas sp. | reverse complement strand
CCGGACCCGCCGTGACGTGAAACAGGACGACACGCCCATCCCCGCGCGTGGCGGACGTCACTACCGGAGAACCGTCTTCGAGACGCGCCCAGGTCCGGGCATCGGTCTCCGCCCCCGGACGGGCCATGACCTGTTTGGACACGGTGACATCGGCCGGAATGTCCAGTCCTGCAAAGGGCGAGTCCACGTCGAATGCGACCAGCGATTGCGGTGTCTCCCAAGCCAGGGCTCCGCCAATGGAGCGGCCTCCGCGACGCAAGGCGACGGGCGACAGCTCGTCCGTCCCTTCGGCCAGCTGCGGCCCGGCGAACCGGATGAGAACGCCGCCTGATTCCACATACTCCACAATCCGTGGCGACTCGCTGCTCATGGAATCCGGCATGACCAGCAGGGTCGGGTTCAGCGAGAGCACGCTGTCAATGTCGCCGATGAAGAGGTCCGCGAACGGGTCCAGCGCCTGTTCGGCGTAGAAGTCTTCGGACAGGAGCGGGCTGGACGTACCGGAGGCCGGGGCCAGGACGCCGACGAGCGGACGCCCGAACGCATCATCCAGCAGTTTCGTCGAGATTGCGGCGCGCATTCCCGCAACCCGGAGGCACGTCACGCGTGAGCGCAGTTGCGGCGGCAGAGCGACCTCGACTGTCGCAAGGCTCGCTCCCGGCGCGATGGCGAGGGGCTCTGCGGCGAGAACACCGCCGTTGGAGGCCACGGCCTCGACCACAGCCGTGCGGGGACCGGAAGCCACGAACCAGTCGGCCTCGAATCCCTGCGCCGTTTCGCGCACTTCGCCTGGAACGATCGCCGTGTCGCCGGGCTGCGGAAGCACGAGCGTCCCATTCACGGCGCGCAGGGCCGCCAATGACGTAGGTCCTTCGCCGAAGTCCACGCCCGACGACAGAAGCACCGTCCTGCGGCCTTCGGGCAGGTCGGAGAGCGGCAAGGCATCGGCTCGCGGTCGTGGCATTACGGTTCTGAGCTGCTGCAAGGCTTCGGATGCGGCGACCGGCGCATAATCTTCCGTTTCGCTGGTGATCAGGACGACATCGCGGTTGGCAGACTGTTCGGCCCGCAGCCGGATGCGCGCATCGTCGATGATCGCGTCCCAGACCGGTGCGGCAGCGGCGCTGTCGTCTAGGATGAGGGTGAGCGGGCGCCCCTCATCCGGCGTGTCGGATTTCAGGATCGGAAGGCTCAGCGCCAGCACGGCGAGGGCGACCATCAGCATCCGGTAGAGCAGAACCCAGAGCGGCGTGGCGTTGGGGGTTTCTTCATCCGTCTCCACGCCGCGCAAGATGGCAAGCGGCGGAAACAAGCGGCGTTTCGGCGCGGGCGGACTGACCTTTAGGATCCACCATACGATGGGAAGCGCGACCAGACCGATCAGGGTCAGGGGCGCAAGCAGGGTCAGGCCGCTCATCGGCCCGCTCCCTCGAACGCCTGGTACAAGGCCGTCAAGGCGGGCCGTGCCGGTTGGTCGGTGCGGTGACGGATCAGGGTGAAGCCGAGTTGCCGCGCGGTTTCGTCAAGCCGGTTGCAATGGGCGGCGAAACGCTGGCGGTAATCTTCCTTGGCGCGTTCGGCCCGGCCGAGCAGGAAAGACGGCGTCCACCCGCCTGGCGCGCGGAACTCCACACGGCCCTTGAAGGGGAACGCCTCTTCGGCCGGGTCGATCAGGTGCAGGATGACACCGGAGGCGGGGCGGGCGGCGAGCTGCGCCAGCCGCGCCGTCCAGCTAGCGGGCTCCGTCAGGAAGGCGCTGGCAATCCGAAGCTTTGAATGGGCGGGCAGGCGGGCCGAGAGGTGGCCGACCGCGCCGTCGCTGCGGGCCATGCGGGCGGCCAGACGCTCGAACCCGACGCGGCCAGACCGGGGACGCTCGCTTTCGCCGAGAATGGCGCAGCGTTCGCCTGCGCGCATCAGGAGCGAGGACAGGGCCAGGCAGAGAACGCTCGCCCGGTCTCGCTTGGTCGGAAGCGCCTTGTCCGACGCCCAATCCATGCCGTCGCTTCCGTCGCGCCAGAGATAGACGGAGTTTGCGGCTTCCCACTCATTGTCCCGCACGAAGACGGAATCGTCACGCGCGGAGCGTCGCCAATCGATGCGGTTCGATGGATCGGAATTGTCGTAGGGGCGGTACTGCCAGAAGGTCTCGCCCTGTCCGGGTCTGCGGCGACCATGGACACCGGCTGCGACCATGGCCGCCACCCGTTCGGCTTCGGCCAGCAGGGCCGGATAGCCGGAGGCGAGCCGTTCGGCGTCCAGCCGGAGTGTATCTGACGAGGGTTGGACAGGCACGGACCTAGCGGATGCGCTCCACAAGGCGGTTGATCGTGCTGTCGATGGTCATGCCGTCTGCGCGGGCGGCAAAGCTCAGCGCCATGCGGTGACGCAGCACGGGGCCAGCCAGGTCGATGACGTCGTCGACGGACGGCGCGATGCGACCGTCCAGCAAGGCCTTGGCGCGCGTGGCGAGCATGAGCGCCTGGCCTGCGCGCGGGCCGGGGCCCCATGACACGGTCTTGCGGATCATCTCGTCTTCGCTCTGGTCGGGGCGGGCATTGCGCACGAGCGTCAGGATGGCATCGAGCACACTTTCACCGACAGGCAGGGTACGCACCAGCGCCTGCATGTCAGAGAGCGCCTTGGCCGTCATGGCTTTCTTGGCCTTCGGCAGGGTCGCACCCGTCGTGGCGAGCAGAATATCGCGTTCTGTTGCCAGTTCCGGAAAGCCGACGTCGATTTGAAATAAGAACCGGTCCAGCTGCGCTTCTGGCAGCGGATAGGTGCCTTCCTGCTCGATCGGGTTTTGCGTGGCGAGGACGTGGAAAGGCTTGGGCAGCTTGTGCGCCTTGCCCGCGATCGTCACCGTCTTCTCCTGCATGGCTTGCAGCAGCGCGGACTGGGTGCGCGGGCTGGCGCGGTTGATCTCGTCGGCCATCAGCAGCTGCGTGAAGATCGGACCCTTCAGGAAGCTGAAAGAGCGCGTGCCGTCCTCGGCCTGCTCCAGCACTTCGGAGCCTAGAATGTCGGCGGGCATCAGATCCGGCGTAAACTGGATGCGCGCATCGTTCAGGCCCAGCACAGTGCCAAGCGTTTCTACCAGCAGTGTCTTCGCCAAACCCGGAACGCCGACGAGCAGCGCATGGCCACCCGAGAGTATGGCGGCGAGGCTGAGGTCCACGACGCGGGTTTGACCGAAAATGACGGTCCCGATGGAGGAC
>CAYULR010000165.1:0-3004 GCA_964445685.1 uncultured Algimonas sp. | reverse complement strand
ATGTTCGACCGTGCATCGGCCAGCGTTTCGACCGCCTTTCGTGCGGCGGTTTCCGTGGCGGGTTCGACCGTCATGTCGAGCGGATGGCCCATAATGCGTGTCCATGCGTAAAGAGTCGGTATAGGGGCGAGTAACGGTGCGCTGGCGCACGGGAAAGGCTTATGACCACTGAAAACACGTTAAATGGCGGTAAGCCCGCTTTCTCTCTCCAAGATTTGATGGACGCGCTGGCCGACACGTCCGACGGCGAACGCCCGGTGGAACGCTGGAACCCCGATTATTGCGGCGAGATGGACCTGGTCATCAAGGCGGACGGGTCATGGTGGCACGAAGGCTCGCGCATCACGCGCAAGGGACTGGTGGAACTGTTCGCCAGCGTCCTGCGCAAGGACGAGGACGGCCGGACCTACCTCGTCACGCCTGTCGAGAAGTTGGGCATCCAGGTCGAGCGCGCTCCTTTCCTGGCGGTGCGGGTCGATGCGATGGGTAAAGGCGACGGGCAGCGGCTGTTCTTCAAGACCAACCTCGGCGATACGGTGGAAGCCGGGCCGGACCATCCGATCCGCGTCGAGACCGATGCCGAGACGATGGAGCCCGATCCCTATGTGACCGTGCGGGGCCGCCTCGAGGCCGCCATCACCCGGGCCGTCTTCTACGAGCTTGTGGAGCTCGCCGAGGAAAAGGACGGCACGCTAGGCGTCTGGTCGGGCGGAGCCTTCTTCCCGCTCGGTCCCGAGGGGGCTCACAAGGCTTGACCGAAAGCATCGAAAGCCGACTGCGCCGCGCCTTCCTGCCTGTTATCATCTCCGACGGGGCGGACCGGATCACGCGCGAGACCCAGCGCGTGGCGGCAGTCTTGCTGCCTTTCGTGCAACGCGAAACAGGCTGGCACCTGATCTACACGCAACGTCCTGAAACCATGCCCAACCATGCGGGACAGATCAGTTTTCCGGGTGGCAAGGCCGAGACGGGTGAGACTGTCTTGGAGGCTGCGCTGCGGGAGACGGAAGAGGAGATCGGCTTGGACGCGACGGAGCTCGACGTGATCGGCCGTTTGCCCTCCTTCGACGCGACAGGGCATTTCCGCATCACGCCATTCGCGGCCATTGTGGACCCGCAGGCCGAGTTGGTCGTCGACGAACACGAAGTCGCCGATGTCTTCGAGGTCCCGCTGTCGTTCCTGATGGACCCGGACAACCACGTCGCCAAATCCGTCGATTTCGACGGCGAAACGCACACCGTCTACTATATGCCCTACACTGGGCCGGACGGTGTTTACCGCAACATCTGGGGCATGACGGCGGGGATGACACGCCGCGTCTGGAACCGGGCGTTCAACGCGTCCGCGGACCGTAGCGCGATTGCGGGTTGAGACACTACGCGAGGCCTCTATGAGCGCAGTCATGACCCAGACGGCCTTGCCCTTCCTGACCGACGATGGCGCGAAAGCGATTCTCGCCGCCTTGCCGGACGGCTCGACCCGCTTTGTCGGCGGCTGCGTGCGCAATGCGCTGTGGGGGGAGGCGACGTCCGATATCGACTTCGCCACGACTCTGCCGCCGGAAGAGGTCGCGGCGGCGTTGAAGGCGGCAAAGATCAAGACGGTGCCGACCGGGATCGCGCACGGTACGCTGACGGCGGTCGTGTCGGTCAAGCCCTACGAGCTCACGACCTTGCGCCGCGACGTGGAGACGGACGGACGCCGCGCCGTCATCGCCTACACGGAGGACTGGGCGGAGGACGCGCAGCGGCGCGATTTCACGGTCAATGCGCTCTATGCGGATGCGGAGGGGCAGATCTACGATCCGACGGGCGAAGGGCTAGGCGATATCGATGCCCGGCGTTTCCGTTTCGTCGGGGACGCGGAATCGCGGGGCCGCGAGGACTATCTGCGCATCCTGCGCCTGTTCCGGTTCATGGCCTGGTATGGCCGGGACGCGAAGATCACGAAGGAAGCGTTGGCTGCCTGCCGCGACAACCGCGCCGGGTTGAAGTCGCTCTCCGCCGAGCGTGTCTGGTCGGAGTTGAAGAAGCTGCTCTCCGCCCGCGATCCGGTGCGTTCCGTGCGCATCATGCTGCAGCAGGAATTGCTGGAGACGCTTCTCCCCGAAGCGACGAATGTCGACGGTCTTGCGCGCCTCGTGGCGCTGGAGGCGAGGGAAGGGCTCAAACCCGATTCGATGCTGCGTCTGATGGCCATGATGGCGCGCGAACCTTTGTCTGTGGCGTTGCTTTCCAAGCGGTTGAAACTGTCCAACAAGGAAACAGCTCGTCTCAAAGACTGGGCGTCGGATGCGGAAAGCCTGTCTTTCGACATGGAGGAGCGCGCCCGGATGCAGGCCATCTACCGGTCGGGCAAACAGCCTATTCTCGACCGGGCACGGTTGCGCGCGGCGGGCGCGTCGGACCCGATCGCGTCGTCGAAGTGGATGGTGCTGGCCGATCTCGCGCTGGGCTGGACGCCGCCAACCTTCCCGTTGCGCGGTGCCGACCTGATCGAAGCCGGCGTGCCCAAGGGGCCTGCACTGGGTAAAGCCCTCTCCGCGCTCGAAGCGCTCTGGGTGCGCTCGGGCTTCTCGACCGAAAAACCGCAGCTTCTCGCCGCGCTCAAACTCCTGGGATATTGATGGCTCTGCATCTCTACATCGGAAACTATAATTACAGCAGCTGGTCGCTCCGGCCCTGGCTTGTCCTGCGCAAGATGGATGTGCCCTTTACGACCGAGGTGATCGACCTCGACGTTCCGGGCTACAAACAGCGCCTGGCTGGGATCAGTTCCGCCGCAACCGTCCCCGTGCTGGACGTGAACGGGGAACGCATTCCGGACAGCCTGGCCATCGCAGAGTTCTGCGCTAAGATGGTGCCGAACCTTTGGCCCAAGAACGAAGCCGACAAGGCCGAAGCGCGCCGGGTGACGCAGAAAATGCATGAAGGGTTTGATGCGCTGCGCCGCGAAGCGCCGATGAACCTTAAACGCCGCACGGACGGCCCGATGCCCAAGGAC
>CAYULR010000164.1:0-6269 GCA_964445685.1 uncultured Algimonas sp. | reverse complement strand
CCGTGACTGCCAGGTCGTGCGCCGCAAGGGCCGTCTCTACGTCATCAACAAGACGGACCCGCGCTTCAAGGCCCGCCAGGGTTAAGAGACGCGCGAATGACTCTCCGGCGCGCATTCCGCCGCGCCGAACCTGCCGAACCTGACAGTCATGTCACCGAACACCCCCTTGCCCTTCCGGGCGAGGGGTTTCATTTTGCGCGGGTGAAAACCGCTCTCCTCACAGCCCTGCTCCTGTGCATGCCGTCCCTTGCGGCCGCGCAGACGCCGCCGGCCGACGACGACAGCTCGCAATTTTCCATAGACCCGCCCGTGGAGCTCCTGCCCGCCCCGGACCTGCCGCCCGACGTGGCGGAGCCGGACGTCGCGCCGGAAGAGGACGACACACCCCTCATCCCCGAAGCGCCCACGCCGGACGCGCTGCAGCCCGACTATTCCCAGCTGTCGCGCAAGGCCGAACGCGCCGCGCGCCTTGACGACATGTTCGAACGCCTCGCCGCCGCCGAGACCGAAGAGGATGGCAAGCTGGTCGCCGAAGAGATTTGGGCCGCCTGGCTCGACAGTGGCAGTGCCTCCGTCGATCTGGTCCTGCGTCGCGGCGCGGCTGCGCAGGCGCGCGGCAACACCGACCTCGCCCGACGCCTGTTCGACCACACGACGCAGCTCATGCCGGACCATGCCGAAGGCTGGGCGCGCTCGTCCCGGCTTGCGCTGGAAGAGCGCGACTTCGCCCGGGCCACGTCCGAGGCCGTGCGCGCGCTGACGCTGGAGCCGCGCCATTTCTACGCGCTCTGGACGCTGGGAACGGTGCTGGAACGTCTGGGCCGTCCCGAAGACGCGCTCGACGCCTACCGCGAGGCCAACCGCATCCACCCGACGCTGGAGTCGGTCTCGGACCGCGTCGACGCGCTGGAGCTGCAGCTCGACGGCAGCATCCTCTAATCGGTAAATATGCCCGCCGCCTCGGCGCGCGCCTCGATCCCCGCCTCGCTCGCCGACCAATGGGCGAAATAATCTGCGCCCGACCGGCCTGCATCTCGGGCCAGCCCCGCCAGCCGCCCCGCGCCCAGGGACAAGGTGTCGGGTTCGTCCATTAGGAGCGGCTCGGCGTAGGCATCGTCCGGATCGATGATCGTCCAGCCCGCCTCGCGCAGCGCCCGCACCATCGCTTCTGTCCCGATCACCGCCACGTCGTTTTCATGCAGCAGCACGACCTGCGCGGGCCGCTCGCCGAGCACGTCCAGCGCCATGCGGTCATAATGGTCCGCCGCCTCCACGACCATCTCGGCATAGAGGGCCGCGAGCGCAGGCTCATTGACCGTCTGGCCATCCCGTAAAGCGCGTTGCAGCAACGTATCCAGGTGCCAGTCATAGGTGTCGATCGTGACGTAGCCATTGCGCAGGCCGCGCTCCACCAGGCTCTGGCGTAGCGCATCCCGCCGCTCGCGCGCCGCGCCCCTGTCCTCGCCGTAACCGCCTTCATCCAGAAACGGGAAGCGAAACCAAGGACGACGGTTCGGCAGGCCATCCAGCACGTCTTCCGCCCGGTCTATATCGGAGAGATAGTCTCCGACCTCCGTCCGGCTGGCCCAGGGATGGGTGTGCGTGTGGTTGGCGATGCGGTGTCCGGCCCCGGCGTAGGCTTGCAGGCGCGCGAAGCCTTCGGGTGTTTCCGCGCCGCGCGTGGTCGCGAAGACGGCGACCGGACCGGTCCCGCTCGCCTCCCACGCCTCGATCAGCGCCTCCGTCCTAGCCGTCCCGTCATATAATCGTCCGTCGCCGCGCGGGGCGTCGTCGTAGGACAGTGCCACGCGCTTGACCGATGGCGGGATGTCCGTGCCGGACTGCGGCTGGCAGGCGCAAAGCAGTAGCGCGGCGAGGGCGATGAGGGGCAGTTTCATGCCTCCCGCCATAGGGCAGAACCGCACCCTGCAACAGGCTTGCGCCCGGACGGCGAACCGCTAAACCCCCGCCCCATGCCCGTTCCTACGCTCGTCCTGAATTTCGGCCACTCGGTCCTGCGCTCGCTGTCCGACTACACGGAAGCCGCGTCCGAGATTTACCGCCACTACCGCACGGGCCGCAACATCGTCGCCGTGACGTCTGCCCAAGGCGACCAGACGGATGTGCTGATTGCCGAGGCGCGGCGCGTGGGGCCGGAAGGCATTACGGGCGGCGGCGGAGCCCGTAACCTGCCGGAGCTGCTGCAGCTGGGCGAGCGCCGCTCCGCCGCGCTGCTGGCGCTTGCGCTGGAACGCATCGGCGCGCCCGCCTTCGTGCGACAGGCGCGCGATCTCGGCCTGACCGCGACGGGCGATCCGATGGACGCGCAGCTGACGGGGCTGAATGCCGGGCAGCTGATGCAGGACCTGAAGGACCACGACATCGTCGTCATGCCGGGGTTCGTCGCCATCGGAGAGAAGGACCGTGCCGTGCTGCTGGGCCGCGGCGGCTCGGACCTGACCGCGCTCTACGTGGCGGACCAACTGGGCGCGCCCGCGTTGCTGCTCAAGGACGTCGACGGCGTCTACGACCGCGACCCGAAGGAACGCGCGGGCGAACCGCTGCTGCGCTACGGCCAGGTGTCCTACGCCGATGTGCGCCGCAAGGCAGGACCGCTGATCGCCGCGCGCGCGCTGGACCATGCGGAAGCCACGGGACAGCGGTTCCGCATCGGCAAGCCGGGCGTGGTCGGCTCCACCCTCGTGGGCGATGTCTCGGACAAGCCGCTGGAGGCCACGCCGCCCAAGCGCTTGCGCATCGCCATGATGGGCCTCGGCATTGTGGGCGGCGGCGTGTGGCGCCGCGTGGCGGAACATCCCGACCGGTTCGAGATCGTGCGCGTCATGGTCCGTAGCCCGGAGAAATATATCGAACAGGGCTACCCCGAAGCGCTGCTGACGACGGACGCCGACGACCTGCTCGCAAGCGAACCGGACATCTTCATCGACGTCTCCGGACCCATCGAGCCTGCGCTGGGCCTGACGAAGGACATGCTGTCGCGCGGCGTCCACGTCGTATCGGCGAACAAGCAGGCCATCGCGGCGGGCGGACAGGCCTTGCTGGACCATGCGGCGGGCTCCGACGCGCGGCTTCTCTTCTCCAGCGCGGCTGGCGGCGGGATGCCCGTTCTGGAAATGTGCCTGCGCGAAAAGGGCCGCATCGCGCGGGTCGAAGCGCTGCTGAACGGCACGACCAACTTCATGCTGGGCGAGATGGATGGGGGCATGAGCTATGACGACGCGCTCAGCCTCGCCCAGGACAGGGGCTACGCCGAAGCCGACCCGACCGCCGACGTGGACGGCCACGACGCCGCCGCGAAGATCCGCCTTGTCAGCCTGCTGGGCTTCGGCGTTGAACTGGAACCCGGTGACATCGACCGGGACACGCTGGCGGGCGTCGCGGATGCCAAGCGCGACGGACACGTCATCAAGCGCGTCTCCCGCGTCATGGGCGATGTCGGCGCCAACAAGGAAGACCTCGTCGCGGACCTGCGCCTGCGCGCGCTTTCGCCCAACAACTTCCTCGCCCAAGCCGACGGCGAAGACGCCCACGCCGTGTTCGATTTCACCGACGGCGACCGCTACGTCATCCGGGGCAAGGGGGCGGGCCGCTGGCCCACGACAGAGTCCGTCATGGCGGATCTGTACGACCTCTCCAACGGCACGGGTCCTGGCGGGGCGCTGACCTAGGAAGGCAGGCATTCACACGAAGGGCGCGACCGAACGTCCTTTGCGGGGAACCGCAGCCCCTTCTCGCACGTCCCGTCTCCGGGGTTATGGGAGAGTGATATGGCGAATGTCGCGAGCGCGTCCGGGCTGGACGCTGCGGAAGAGGGCTTTGTCGCCAAGGCGAAAGCCTTTCTGAAAAGCCCTTGGGTCATCGGCCTGATGGTGCTGGGCCTGGGCTATGCCCTCTACACGATCGCTCCGCCGTCCGAATGGCGCGACGCGCTGGAGCGCGCGGAACCCGCTTGGCTGCTCTCCGCCGTGCTGCTCGTGCTGCCGCATGAAATGCTGAAGGTTTTCCGGATCGAACAGCTCCTGCCCGAGACCAAGCCCGCGCGCGTGCGTCATTCCAAGATCGTCTTCGGCATGTCCTGCGTGGCGCAGCTGCCCGTCGGGACCGTGGGCGGCGATGTCTACCGTGTCGTGCGGCTGGAGGAATGCGGCGCGCCCGCCGAAGATGCGACCGCCGCCACCTTCATCATGCGCATGATCGGCTTTTCCTCGACACTCATCATTTCCGCCGTCGCGGCGACGCTGATCTTCGGCATGGTCTGGCCGTTGCTTGGCGTGCTGCTGGCCGCCGTGATCCTGTTCGTGCTGGCCAATGCGGAGAACCCGCCCGCCTTTCTGTCGCGCTTCGTGGACTGGGCGGACCGCACGGGCTCCGGCGCGTGGGGGCGTTTCCTGTCCGCCACGGCGCGGCTCTTCCACCATGTCTTCGACGAAGCGACCGACGTGACGCGGATGCAGATTGCCCGCGTCATGGGCTATACGCTCGCCCTCTACGCGGTGCGTGCGGCGGTCGTGTGGTTCTGCCTGCTCGCCGTGGGGTTGGAGGTCGGCTATTTCGGCGCGCTGGCCGCATTGGCGGTCGGCAATCTGGCCAGTTCCGTGCCCAGCCCGGCGGGCAATGTGGGCCTGCGCGAAGGCGGCATGGTCGGCGTGCTGGCCGGGCTCGGCGTCGCGGTCGCGCCCGCCGCCATCGGGGCGCTGCTCTTCCGGGCCGTCGTGATCGCGGGGGCCGGACTGGGGCTTCTGCTCACGACCGTGCTCGACAAGGTGATCGGGCCGCCCGCCGCCGTCTCCGGGGACGCCTAGACGAACAGGGTGATGCTCTGCATCCCCTCCACGACCAGTTCGCCGCGGCTGTTCCACATGCGCATGACCTGGGAGCTGTAGCCGTCCAGCGCCGCCGTCAGGTCGGCCTCCACCTGGTACCAACCGTCGTCCGTCGCGGGGTCACGCAGGATGTTGCAGATCCACGTCATGGAGCTGACTGGGCCGAGCTGCGTCATGACGGGGAAGGCGGCAGGCGGCAGGATGTCTGCCAGGCAGAGCAGTCCGGCTTCGGTGCCGTGCGAGGCCGGATCGCGGTGCCGTGCCCAGCAGCGTATGTAGCCGCGCTCCGCCCCGCTCAGCGGGCGTCCGCCCTCGATCAGCGTCACCTCGAAATTGCGGATGAAGGCGGGAATGAAATCCGAGTCCGGCTCGTGGAAGGGCGGATGGCTTTGCGGCGCGTCCGCATCCGGCGCGGGCAGGTCCACGCTGACATGGCTGTCGCGGCCCGCGCCGAACGAAAAGGTCGCCGTACCGACGGCGCGCTCGTCCTGGTCCGCGCGCGTGGCCACGGTGGTCACGTTGCGGCCCCGGCGCAGCACCTCGCTCGACAGGTCCAGCGCGTCCGTGACGGGTCCGGTGAAGTTGACCAGCGCGGACCGCAGCGGCGGCAAGGCCTCTTCGGCTCCGCGCGCCCGCGCCAGCAACAGCCCCGCCGTCAGCCCGCCATAGGCCGTGCGGCCCTGCTTCCAGCTGTCGGGCACATCGGTGCGGCCCGTGGCGGCGTGTTGGGCGAGGGCGGCGAAGGTCTGGCTCATGAGGGCGGATTAGCGGCTGGCCCGGGTCCGCGCCACCCTCAGCCGGGACTGGCGCGGCTGCACGGCTGAGGCTTGCGGGCGAAAGGCTCGTGCGCCACAGCAGGGGCATGACGGACAACCCAGCACAGGGCGCCGCGCTGATCGTCGGGGCGGGCGCGGATACGGGCGCCGCCGTGGCGCGCGCCTTCGCCGCCCAGGGCTACCACGCCTGCGTTACGCGCCGCCCGCGCAACGCGGACCAGCTGGACGCGCTTTGCAGGACCATTCGGCAGGACGGGGGCACGGCGAGCGCGTTCGGCGTCGATGCGCGCGACGAGAATCCAGTGGCGGACATGGTCGCCCGCATCGAAGCCGACATCGGGCCCATCGAAGTCTGCGTGTTCAACATCGGCGCGAATGTGCGCTTCGGCATTGGCGAGACCACGCCGCGCGTCTTCCGCAAGGTTTGGGAGATGGCCTGCTTTGCGGGGTTCCTGACGGCCCATAACGTGCTGCCGCGCATGGCGGAGCGCGGGCGCGGCACGATGATCTTCACGGGCGCGACGGCCTCCGTCCGGGGCGGGGCGGGCTTCGGCGCGTTCGCCTCGGCCAAGGCGGGGCTCCGCATATTGGCCCAGTCGGCGGCACGCGAATACGGACCCCAAGGCGTCCACGTCGCCCACGCCGTGAT
>CAYULR010000163.1:3881-6270 GCA_964445685.1 uncultured Algimonas sp. | reverse complement strand
CGCAGGATAAATGGGTAAACGGTTCTTCTTTCGCCCCGCCTGGCCGCACCCTATATGATGGATGCACCAACGGGAGAAAGCCATGATGCTGACCATGATGAAAGGCAAGATTCACCGCGCGACGGTGACTCAGGCCGATCTGCACTATGAGGGGTCGATCTCCATCGACCGCGACCTGCTGGACCAGGCGGGCATTGTTCCCAACGAGCAGGTGGACATCCTGAATATCGACAATGGCGAGCGGTTCACCACCTACGCCATTACCGCGCCGCGCGGGTCCAAGACGTTCGGCCTGAACGGCGCCGCCGCGCGCAAGGTGCAGCTCGGCGACCGGGTCATCATCATCACCTACGCGCAGATGGACGCCGAAGTCGCCAAGAGCTACGAGCCTAAAGTCGTGCTGCTGGACGAGAATAACGAAGTCATCAATCCACCCATGGCCGCGAACAGCTAGGGCGCACGCTTTGATGATGTGAAAAAGGCCGCTCGAAGGAGCGGCCTTTTTACGTGGGATACGGGAGATGTCAGGGTCTTGGACGCGGGGGCGTCTGGCGCAATGCGTTGCGCGACTGGGTCAGGTTGCGGTGCAGGCGCTGCAGGCGGGCGCGCGTTGCGCGGTCCGTCTCGCTCGCCATCAGCGATTCGACGTCCAGGATGGCCCGGTTCAGGCCCTGCATCACTTCGGGTGCGTGGGCATGGCGGGCGGATTGCGGAGCGGCCGTGAGGCTCGCGCCGTCGCAATAGGACAGGTTCAGGCCTTCGGGCAGGCGCGTATTCATGTTCCCGCAGGCCGTGTCGAGCTGCGCCTGCGTCAGGCCCGCCACATGGGTCAGGTCCGCATCCGAGAAGTTCGCGTCCTGGACGGAAGCCTCGGCCAGATTGGCGAATCCGAACCGAACGCCCGTGAACTGCCCGGAATCGAGGGTCGCGCCGGACAGATCGACATTGTCGAGCCGGGCGCGGTCGAAGTTGGAGCGGGTGAAGTCGACCGAGGGCGCATTTGCCCCGATCAGATTGGCGGCTTGGAAATCCACGTCGCGGAAACGCCCGCGCGTCAGTTCCGCGCGGTGCAGGTTGGCCTGGCGCAGGGTGGAGTGGGACAGGTTGGCTTCCGTCAGCGTCGCGTCTTCGAGGACCGCGCCGCGCATGATGACCTGTTCGCCCGTCACGCCGTAGAGCATCGCCTTGCGGAAATGCGCGTTCGACAGGTCGGAGCCGTGCAACTTTCCGCCCGACAGGTTGGAATTGTTGAAAAGAGAACCGGAGAAGTCGGCATTCTTGAGCGTCATCCCGTTCATCCGCTTGCCCGACAGATCGCACTGCGAACACGAGGTGGAGGAAGCGACGATGCGCGTATCCACGCGCAGCTGCGCGCTCGCCGAAACCGGCAGAGCGAGCAGTGCGGCGCTCAGAAGAGCGCGGGCCATGTGGGACTGGCCGTGGGTGGCTTGGGAGTTGATGCTCACAAATCGGGTATACCGGGCAGGGCGAGCGAGTCTCCACTTACGGAGTGGTAAGGAACCGGGCTTTTGGCAGCGAAGGTTGATGAGGGGTTAAGAGAGGAGGGGCGTATCACCGCAACGTCGCCCCCGGCATTCATTGCCGGGGCCTCTGGCTTGGCTTCGAAGCGACTGGGCTTGTCAGCCGTGGGACCTACTCAGATGGATGCCCCGGCAATGAATGCCGGGGACAATGGTTTCACCCTGGCCACAATATCGTCCGCTTTTCCGGTCACTCCCATCCTTTACGCACGACCCGCCCGCAGGCATAAGCCGCGCGAACCGCAACGGACCTTTAGACCCATGCAATTTCTCTCCCGCATCTTCACCTGGTGGAACGGCGCCACGCCCGGCACTTTCCTGACCGTGAAACGCAACTTCACCAAAGTCGGCGAAGACGAATTCGGCAATGCCTATCACGAGGAGAAGGAGCCCAGTCCAGAGTTCGAAGGCCGCAAGCGCCGCTGGGTCATCTACAAGGGCTACGCCGATCCGTCCTCCGTCCCGCCGGAATGGCATGGCTGGCTGCACCACATCTACGACGAAACGCCCGAACAGCTGGGCATCAAGCGCCATGACTGGCAGCTGCCGCACCGTCCGAACATGACCGGCACGCCCATGGCCTACAAGCCGAAGGGGTCTCTGGACCGCGGCGCGAAACGCCAGGAAGTCGCCGCCGACTACGAGGCCTGGACCCCGGGTGACTAGGGCGGCCGCCACATTCGCGCTGGCCGTGTTGGCGCTCGGTGCGGCCGGTCCTGCCGCCGCACAGCTCGACCTGGGCGCGCTGGGCGACGACCTCCGCCAAGGCGAATCGCTGGAGATCCGCGAGCGTGAGCCGAACCTGATGGGCGAGGCGGTGAAGCTCCGCGCGCTCGCCAAGGTCACGG
>CAYULR010000163.1:0-3871 GCA_964445685.1 uncultured Algimonas sp. | reverse complement strand
CCTTCGACTACACCGTGCCGCTGGGCGAGACCTTGGAATTCGGCAGCCTGACCATCCACGCCCGCCATTGCGAGAAGACGCCACCGACCGAACTGCCGGAGACCTACGCCTTCCTGCAAATCGACGACCGCCGCCTGGAAGAGGGCGGCATCGAGGCCGAAGAGGGCGCACGGCTCTTCTCCGGTTGGATGTTCGCCTCCCGCCCCGCCATCAGCGCGCTCGACCACCGGGTGTACGATGTCTGGGTGACGGGATGCCAGACGAAGCCGGGCGTCGAGGATTTGCGGCGGTAGGGAGCCAGGATTTAGCTTTACCCTGGCGACTTCCTTCCCCCGATGGGGGAAGGTGCCGAACGCAGTGAGGCGGAAGGGGGCAGACCGGTTCGGCATAGCCACCACGCTGCCGCCCCGCGCCCCCCCCCCCCCCGCGCCCGCCCCCCCCCCCCCCCCCCCCGGGCCGCGGGGGGCCCCCCCCCCCCAGACCGGTTCGGCATAGCCACCACGCTGCCGCCCCTCTCCGACCTCGCCTGACGGCGAGCCCACCTCTCCCCAACGGGGAGAGGAAGTGCTCAGACCGACGCCGTTCTAATCCCGACCTCCACCACCCCTGTGATACAAACACCGCGCCACTTCCCATCCCTCCACGCATCCGTCACTCCTCAACCCAAGGAGAACGCCCATGCCCCGATTGAAGGAAGCCGGCCGGGAGGCCGGGAACGACTACGCAAACGCCGTCTTCGACATGCTGTTCGGCGACCGCGACCCGGTGGAGCAGCCCGGCACGGCGACGGGTACGCCGGGCAATTGGTGGACCGTCTTCAACATCGTCCCCGACGCCTTCCACCACACGACGGAAGGCTTCCGCTTTTACCGCGACCCCAAGCGCCAGATCGACCCCAAGCTGCGCGAGCTCGGCCAGACGCGGGCGGGCTATGCGGTGGGCAGCCAGTTCGTCTTTTCGCAGCACTGCAAAGTGATGCGGTCCGTCGGCTTCACGGATGAGCAGGTCGCCGCCATCCCGCACTGGTCGGTGGCGAGCTGCTTTTCGGACATAGAGCGGGCGGTGCTCGCCTATACGGACGCGCTGGTGCTGGAGCGCGGGCGCGTGCCGGACGGCGTGTTCGAGGTGCTGAAGGCGCATCTGTCAGATGAGGAAATCCTGGAATTCACCTACATCACGACGACCTACATGATGCACGCCGTGATGAGCCGCGCGCTGCGACTGGAGTATGACGACCGGGACGACCCGGTGGTCGAAGTGGACGCGCCGGACGGCAACAATGCCGACGTGATGCGCATGGTCGATCGGGAGGACACGTAAATGGCAGGTTATCATCATCTGGCGCTGGCCGTGGACGATATGCGCGCCACGCATGATTTCTACGAAGGCGTGATGGGCTGGGAGCTGGTCAAGGTCGAGGTCCAACCCGTCATGACCGGCGGCTGGGCGAAGCACTTCTTCTACAGAATGGACGAGGGCGACGACACGACCTTCATCGCCTTTTGGGAGCTCCATGACGAGGCCAAGCCCAAGGGGCCGCTGGATCTCAACGCCGCCTGCGGCACGCCGCCCTTCACGCAGCATATCAGCTTCGACGTGGACTCGCTCGAGACGCTGAAGGCCAAAGGCAAGATGTGGCAGGCCGCCGGGTGCGACGTGATCGAGGTGGACCATAATTGGTGCCACAGCGTCTACACGACCGACCCGACGGGCAATGTGATCGAGTTCTGCCTGACGACGGGCGAGTTCACGGAGGGCGACCGGAGCGAGGCGTTGGCCGCGCTGGACATGACGGAGTTCACGGCGAGCCCGCCGCCTGCGCTCGTGCGGCGGCACGCAGGCGCGACGTGAAGGAGCGCCAGGGCGCGCTCACCGACCTAAAGGTCATCGAATGCGCGCAGCTCATCGCCGGGCCTTTCTGCGGGCAGCTGCTCGCAGACCACGGTGCGCACGTCGTCAAGGTCGAGCAGCCCGGCGTGGGCGACCCGATGCGGTCCTGGGGGCGGGAAGGCTATCCGTTGTCCTGGGAAATCCTGTCACGCAACAAGCAGAGCGTCTTCCTGAACCTGCGTGAGGAAGACGGGCAGGCGGCGCTGAAAGAGCTCGTCGCTGGTGCTGACATACTGATCGAGAATTTCCGCCCCGGCACGATGGAAAAGTGGGGGCTCGGCTATGACGTGCTGTCCGCCATCAATCCCGGCCTGATCATGGTGCGCGTGTCGGGCTTCGGCCAGACGGGACCTTATTCCAAGCGGGCGGGCTACGCGTCGGTCGGCGAAGCGATGGGCGGACTGCGCGCGCTGATCGGCGACCCGGACCGCAAGCCCGCGCGGGCGGGGATTAGCCTCGGGGATAGCCTGGCTGGCATGTTCGGCTGCCTGGGCGCGCTGTCCGCGCTGCACCATCGCGACCGCACGGGCGAGGGGCAGGTGGTGGATGCAAGCATATACGAATCCGTGCTGGCGCTGATGGAGGCGACCATACCGGAGCACACGATCGAGGGCTTCGTGCGCCAGCGCACGGGCAGCTACCTGCCAGGCATCGCGCCGTCGAACATCTATGACTGCGCCGACGGGCAGGTCATCATCGGGGCGAACCAGGACACGGTGTTCGGGCGGCTGGCGAAAGCCATGGGCGCGCCGGAGCTGGCAGACGATGCCCGATATGCCGACCACGTCGCGCGCGGGGCGAACCAGCAGGAGCTCGACGCGCAAATTACGGATTGGACGTCGCAGCGGTCGGCGACCGAGGTTCAGCGGATCATGGACGAGCACGGCGTGCCGTGCAGCAAGCTCTACCGTGCGGAGGACATGCTGGCAGACCCGCACTATGCGGCGCGGGAGGCTGTGGTGACGGTGGAGAGCGACCGCTACGGCGAAGTGCCGATGCAGGGGGTGTTCCCGAAGCTGAGCAAGACGCCGGGGGCGGTGCGTCATTCGGGGCGGGGTATGCCGGAGGAGTGACGTCCGTCATCCCGGCCAAGCCCGAAGGGCGCAGAGCCGGGACCTAACGTCGAAGATTTACGCTGATGTCCTGGTCCGCCGTCGGGTCCCGGCTCTGCGGTTCGCTTCGCTCACCTTGGCCGGGATGACAACTTTACCTTGACCGCTCAGGCCGGCTTGACCAGCCTGTCCATCTCCCGAAGCATAATGTCTGCCGAAACGGCAGGAGATGGGCTCGCCGATCGAGTCGGCGAGAGCGGTGCATTTAGGCGTTGTCCAAAGCCGCCACAGCCGCAGCATCCCGCGGCGTAATCTCACCTTCGCCCCGGAAGTACTTCCACGACCGCGCGCACTTCTTCGCCGCGCTGTCCTTCAGGTCCTCCACGACGATCGTGTCGCCCGCCAGGTCGGCTTCTGACACGATCAGGTAATCCGCCAGCACGTCCTTCGGGTTGGCCGGATCTGAGTAGACGTCGTTGCGGCTGATGCCGAGCGCGTCGAGCGTGGCGGCGAGGTCGCCCGCCGGGGCTTTCACGCGGGCTTCCAGCGACGACTTGATGACCTTCTCGCGGCGCAGCGGTTCGATGGCTTCGTTGACGCCGTCGCGGAAAGCGCGGACCTGCTCCATGTGATGGGCGAGGGCGGCATTCTCCCAACGCTCCGGCGCGCTCCGGAAGTCCTCCAGATGCACGCTGGTCTCGACACGTGTGCGCCAGACCTCTTCCATCGTGAAGCTCAGGATCGGCGCGAGCCACGTCGTGAGCCGCTCAAAAATGGCGTGCATCACTGTGCGGCAAGCCCGACGGCGCGTCGCCTCCAGCGGGTCGCAGTAAAGCGCGTCCATGCGGATGTCGAAGTACAAAGCAGACAGGTAGTAGGTGCAGAAATTGAACAGCTCGCAGTAGATGCGGCGGTGTTCTTGCGCCTCG
>CAYULR010000162.1:5960-6335 GCA_964445685.1 uncultured Algimonas sp. | reverse complement strand
AAGTCCGCCCGCGCGCCTTCCGCCGCTCTGGCCCGCAATAGCGCGCCCTCCAGATTGTCGAGGCTGCGATAGACCAGGCTGGCGAGGATCGTGCAGATGGGTCCGACGATGAGCAGGGCAATCCATGTGGAGACGGCGCGCTGCAGCGGCAAGATGCCCGCGATCCGCTCCGGGTTGATGCTGGCCGTCTGCCAATACAGGTATCCGATCAGCGCGGCGGAACTGGCGATGTAGAGCACGGAGACGCGAGTCGTGCCGACGAAGGCGATGACGGCCGAGGCCGCGCAAAGAAGCGATAGCTGCGCCGTGTTGATGCCGTGCGGGGGAAGGCCGGGGATTGTGGTGATGGTGGCCGATGCGGCCAGGGCGCTGATG
>CAYULR010000162.1:3959-5950 GCA_964445685.1 uncultured Algimonas sp. | reverse complement strand
GCCGCCAATGACGCTGCCGAAGAAAACGGGCGACCGTGTGTATCGGATCGAGGCGCAAAGGCCGAGGATGATTACGGCGGCGGTGAGGGTCAGGCTCTGCTGCGGCGTCCACCGCCCGTAGCTGATCGTCAGGGAGACCGTGTTCAGGATGCTGATGGCCGCGAAGATCAGGCCCGTGCCGTAGACGGTGCGCATGCGGACGCGTTCCGAGACAGGGGTCGGGCCGTCGAGGCGCAGAAACGCTTCGAGACGCTGCCATATGTTCATGAAGACGGTCACTCGCCCCGCCCATGCCGGGAAAAGATTTAAATAGGCTTAGGTCGGCTAGGCCGCGATGCGGTCATCCGTGCCGGAGCCCGTTTCAGGCGGCGGCATGTCGAGCGTGAAGAAGAAGGTCGAACCGTGTCCGACGCGGCTTTCGACTTCCAGCGTCCCGCCCATCGCTTCGACGAGATCGCGCGAAATGGACAGGCCCAGCCCCGTGCCGGTGCCGGACGTGGTCCGGGCGGAGGCGCTCTGGCCGAACCGTTCGAAGATCGCGCTCAGCGCTTCTTCCTCGATGCCTGCGCCCGTGTCCTGGACGAAGATCTGCAGCGCGTGGCCGTAGCCCGTCGTGCCCAGGACGCGCGCGCCGACGCGGATGCCGCCGTTTTGGGTGAACTTGATGGCGTTGCCGAGCAGGTTGCAGACGACCTGGCGGATGTGCGCGGCGCTGCCAACCAGAGCCGTGGGCAGTTCTTCCAGCCCGTACGTGCCGATCCAGAGCGACTTTTCCTTGGCGTGAGGCGTGAACAGCTCCGTGCACTGTTCGAGCAGGCGCGCCGGGTCGAACTCTTCGGAGCGCAGCTCGATATCCTGCACGCCCGGTTCGCCGATATGGTCGGAGCGCGCCTTGCCGAGTGCGTCGTTGACGATCTCCAGCAGCGTGTCCGCGCTGGTGCTGACGAGGCCGAGATAGTTGCGCGTCATGTCGTCATGGTCGCGTTGCATCAGCAGGTCGGTGACGGAGATGATGCCGTTCAGCGGCGTGCGGATTTCGTGGCTCATCGTGGCGATCAGCGTCTTGCGCGCCTGTTCTGCGCGTTTGGCGCGGGCGATGGTCTCTTCCAGTTCTTTCAGCGTCTGGTGGATCATTTCCGTCACCGGGATCATGATCGAAGCCGTCAGGAAGACAGAGGTTGTGCGCAGCACCAGGCCCAGACGGCTCTGTTCTATCAGGGCCGGTGTATGATGCATGGCCATGCCGATATTGTGGAAGGCCACCAACGTCATCAAACACAATGCGGAGAAGAAAAGAGCGCTTCTGTACGTGCCCACAAGGCAGATGAAGACCAGCGCGGCGATCATGTAAGGCGTGTAGGCCGCCCCGATGACAAAGGACTCCGTCTGGCCTGCATGATCGAAATAGGTCATGCTGCAAATACCCACGATGGTGTAGACGGAGAACAGCCACGCCATCGCCTTCGGATTTTTCGTGTAGCGCAGCAGGCCCAGCATGAAGACGGCCCCGATACCGGTCAGGGCCATCATGAGCTGTTGCGATCCGATCGTTCCCGTCGCCCAGGTCGCGCCGATGATGTTCAGCGCGGAGATGGCGACGAATGCCAGGAGCGTGACCAGCCACAGACGCATGCGCAGCCGGTCGGATATTCCCATATCCTCAGGGAGGCCCATCCAGCTTTCCAGCGGGGCGATCCAATGTCGAAGTTTCGACCACATTGGCACAACCTGAACTGGTCATGCTTAAAATTCGCTAAAGAGATGTCACAATCTGGCGGATCGCGGCGGTGGCTTCGTCCGCCGTGTCGGGCAGGGTGTCCGGCGCGATGACCTCGCCGAAGGTCAGGCGGAAGAGGCGGTGCTTCTTGTTCAGCATCTCCCGGAACAAGGTGATGTCGCGCAATTCCCCGCTCACGCGGTGGAAGAAATAATAGAGCGGGGAGTTCCGCGCCTGCATCCGTAGCGGCACGATGGGGACGCCGTATTTGCGC
>CAYULR010000162.1:3346-3949 GCA_964445685.1 uncultured Algimonas sp. | reverse complement strand
CGCAAAATCTTCCCTACTTTTTACGGCTGTTTCGACTGGCACAGTGCGGTACACGGCCATTGGTTATTGGTTCGCTTACTGCACGTTGGCCCACAAGATGCGCCTTGGCGCGATGAAGCCATTAAGAAACTAAATGAGAACTTTAGCAAAGAGAACTTAGCAGGCGAAGTCGCAAATTTTGCGCGCCCCGCTCGCGGCCGAGCTCTCCCACGGCTGGTCGACCAGCCCCTTCCAGCCCAGGCGCGCCAGCCGCCCCGACGGGAAGATGACGAGGCATTTGCCGTCCTGGATGGCCTGGCGCATGGCGAGCAGCGTCTCGCGCGTCTTGGCGTGGCTGCGCTTGTCGGCGACCCATTCCACCGGGATGATGACGTCCTGCCCGTTCGGAATGACGCGCAGCGCGTCTGCATTGGCGAGGAAGACATGGTCCGGCCTGCGGTCGCGCAGCGCCTGGAAGACCGCCAGCCCGTCGGCCAGTCCCGTCGGGTGGTTGGCGATGACCATGCAGGCCCCGGTCTCCGGCACGTTCTGCAACCCTTCCACCGCGGTCCGGGGCGAGATGTGGCGCGCCATGGCGCTCAGCACCGTCGTCGCGCTGTCCGT
>CAYULR010000162.1:0-3336 GCA_964445685.1 uncultured Algimonas sp. | reverse complement strand
GCTGAAGGCGGCGTGGCCGCTCATGGGGCGCACGGCATCGGCAAGGAAGACCGCCGCGTCATAGGCCAGCAGCCGGTACAGCAGCGGGCGCACCGCCCGCCACAGGCGCGGACGGCCGACGAGCTTGGGCGCCCGCTCCCGGATCAGCTGTTCGACGATGTGCACGGGGCGCGTTCTGGCGGCGGGGCGGGGCGATGGCAAGCGGCCACGAAAAAAGCCGCCCGGACGGGGCGGCTTTCGAAGCGTGGCAAGGCCGGAGCGCTAGAGCTTTTTCGGCGTCTTCGGCTTGACCGCGACCTTGCGGGCGGGGGTCTTCGCGGCTGGTTTGGCCGGAGCCTTGGTGGCGGGCTTGTTCATGTCCTTGGGCGGGAACATCTTATGCAGAACCTGTCCGGCCCAGTCGCGGCCTCCGATGCCGAAGGCCAGCGAACCGGCGACGGCCGTGCCGATGACCAGCGCGCCGAAGGCGGTCGGGATGATGTCGCCATTCGGGTCCAGCGAGGACAGGCCGAGGAAGACGAAGATCAGGATCGCGACGTAGCGGAACAGCTCCGCAATCCGGGGGCTGATCATGCCCGCCATGATGCGGCTGATGAAGTTGGCGAGGAACACGCCGATCATGATCAGCACGGCCGCGCGCAGCAGCTGCCCGCCGAAGGAGACGATGTCGTTGAACGTCTCGGTCAGGAACTCGATGTTCAGGATATCCAGCGCCGCCGTCAGGCCAAGCACGGCGATGATCAGGAAGGCGAGATTGCCTGCAACCGTGGACGGCGCGAAGCGCAGGCCTTCGCCGTCATCGATGGACATCAGCGTGTTGACCGAGCTGTCGAAGCCGAGCGTCGGCAGGAACGCCTTCAGGAAGTTCGAGACGAACCGTCCAATGAAGATGGCCAGGCCCAGCAAGGCCGTTGCACCGATCAAGGCCGGAATGAAGTCGAGGAAGGATTCCAGCAATCCACCGAGCGGTCCGCTGATCGCTTCGATGTCGAGCACGTCCAGCGCGCCGATGGCGAAGAAGGAAATGATGATGACGAAGGCGAGCGTGCCGAGTGCTCCGGCGAGCGAGCCCGTGGAGCCCGTCGCGGACGCCACGCCGAAGCGCGTCATCAGCGTGTCGACCTGCATGGCGCGCAGGGTCGTCGTCACGGCGTTCTGGGCGATCTTGGCCACGATGTAGCCGATGCCGAACAGCAGCGCCGCACCGATCAGGTTGGGCAGGAAGGCCGCGATGGAGCGGAACATGTCGTCGATGGGCCGGGCATATTCGCCGAGCTCGAGGAAGCCGAGGAAGGGCGGCACGAAGAAGAGCAGCGTCAGCCAGAAGCCCGCCCGTCCCAGCGCGCTGCCGAGGTTGCCGCCCGTCGTCTTGGCCTTGGCGCCGAAACGCGTCTTGTTGACCACGGTCGTGATGACCGTCTTGACGACGAACGCGATGATGATCGCGACGATGGCGGTGATGATGGCGGCCACCCAGCCGGGCATCGTCGCCATGAATTGGTTGATCTGTTCCATGATGTTGGGTCTTCCCTCCAGTTTTCCAGCACGGCTGGACCCGGCGCGACTCGCCGGCGTCTCCCACCATACCTTACCAGATTTTAAACGTGGGATGAACGGCGCGGTTCCCGCCGTTACGCGACAGGCGTTGACCCGTCGCGGCCAATCGGGAAAAGGCGCGCCGTGACGCCGCCCGATCTGCCTCCGAAACCCGACGCCGCCGATGCTCCGGACGAGCTGCCGCCCCTGCGCCGCCCGGTGCTGTTCCACGCAACGGCGCTGGTCGCCTACGGCCTTCTCGCCGCCGCCATCCTCGTTCTGGTCTTCTCGTGAGCCGCGCGGAGCGCAGCGTCGAAGCCTGGCTGTCCGGCAAGGTCGCGGCAGGCGCGCTGCACGACGATCCCGTCCAGGCCCGCGCCGCCCGCGCGCTCGACGGTATGCTGGACAGGCTGGACGGCTACGACCCCGATCCGGGCTTCCTCGGCCTGTTCGGCCGCGCCCGCACGCCCAAGGGTCTCTATATGTGGGGCGGGGTCGGGCGCGGAAAGTCCATGCTGATGGATGTGTTCTTCCGCTTCGCCCCGGTGGAGGCCAAGCAGCGCGTCCACTTCCACGCCTTCATGATCGACGTGCACGCGCGCATCAATGCGTGGCGGAAGCTCGACCGGGCGGGCCGCCGCGCCAGCCCGCACCACAAGCGCGGCGACGGCGACGATCCCATCCCGCCCGTCGCGCGCTCCATCGCGGCGGATGCGACGCTGCTCTGCTTCGATGAATTCCAGGTCGCCGACATCACGAACGCCAGCATCCTCGCCCGGCTGTTCGAAGCTCTCTGGGACGAAGGTGTAATCGTGGTCGCCACGTCCAACCGTCCGCCGCGCGACCTCTACAAGAACGGGCTGAACCGCGCGCTGTTCGAGCCGTTCATCGAGATGATGCCGGACCACCTGACCATCTTCGATTTCGAAGGGGACACGGACCACCGCCTGCGCCAACTCACCGCCGCACCCGTCTACTACGCACCCCTCGGCCCGGAGACGGACACGGCGATGGACGAGACCTGGGCGCGCATCACGGGTAATGCGAAGATGCGGCCCACCACGCTGCAGGTGCAGGGGCGGGAGCTCACGCTGGACCGCACGGGCAGCGGCGCGGCCCGCGCTGACTTCGACACGCTCTGCGACCGCGCGCTGGGCGCGGCCGACTACCTTGCCGTGGCGGAGACGTTCCACACGCTGATGCTCGAAAACGTGCCCCGCATGGGCCGCGACATGCGCAACCAGGCGAAGCGTTTCGTGGCGCTGGTGGATGCACTCTACGAGACGCGGACCAAGCTGATCATGAGCGCGGAAGCCGAGCCCGGGGAGCTCTATGTGGAAGGAGACGGCTCGTTCGAATTCGAACGGACGGCGTCGCGGTTGGTGGAGATGCGGTCGGAGGACTACCTGGCCGAAGGCCGTCAAACCTAGCTCCGACCTCTCCCCCTGGCCGCAGGGCGGCGCGCAGCGAATAATAAGGTCGACGCCAAGGCGTCGGCTTTTTTTGTGCGCTCACCTCTCCTCCTTCGCTCATTCCCGCGAACGCGGGAATCCAGTAGAGGCGTGAAGGTGCAGACATGCGGAATGGTCGTGTGTCAGTGAGGTGGCTGACACCCAGGCCTCACTTTCCTTCTTCTACGAAGTCCCCGACTGGATCCCCGCGTTCGCGAGGATGAGCGAAGGGGAAGGGAGCCAGGTTGAACCCTCCCCCCACGTCGTCCCCGGCACTTGTTGCCGGGGTCTGGTCGAGGGGTTGCCCACAAGACTTGGCTTGTGAGGAAGGGTGAGGACAGGCCCCGGC
>CAYULR010000161.1:0-6348 GCA_964445685.1 uncultured Algimonas sp. | reverse complement strand
CAATCTGCTTGAACTATTTTATAAGGCATTGTATTAGTTGAGTTAATAGGACAATGGCGACCCATCTTCTGGGCACCATTGGGACAATGCTTACTCATTGTTTTTCATCGACTGTTCATCACCGCATCTTTGATGGCCCTACCCGCAGCCCTACCATCTTCTGCTTCTAGAGACTTCCTCCAAGTCATTTGGGGTAGGGTTAAGGGAGGCCGCAGATCCGGTTCGACAGCCTCGTGTATGAGCGGACTCTTCCATTCCTAACTCTCAAGGCCTTCAGCTCCTTTCTAGCTGACGTCTCGACGATTAGGCCATGCCTCCGGAACCAAGGCGTTGCCGCCTCTCCATTCCTCGACAAGGGCATCGTCAAACCAGTCTTCTCTAAGGTGTGCGTGATCGAGCACTATAAGCTGGAAGGGCTGTTCGATTTTTTTGCTGACCTCTGCCATCAGCTTGAAGAGCAAGCGGACAGCCTTCCGGTCTGCATCAAGCTCGACCTCGTCGATCTCTCCAGTCTCGCTATCCGGTGGATAGAAGACTTGGGTGGGTTGGTCGAGGATGAGAAAGGCAGGCACGGGCCGGTTTTTTCGCCGGAGGAAGGAGTGAAGCGCCAGGTGACTGGCGACGTGATAACCCACCCAGTTCTGGCCGCTGCCGGTACGCTTCATCGGGATTGGGCCATCTTCAGTATCGGCAACTACGGTGAGATTTCTGATGTCCAGCCGAAGTGCGCTTCCCGCATGTTCAAGATCCAACTCATCGCCATACGTTGTCATCTCCCGGCCGATAAGTCCGAGAAAAGTGTCAACGCGCGCGCCGATCTCATCTGAGTTCAGACGACTGCGGATCGACCCTTCGCTGTTTTTGAGCCGCTTCAGCTTGTCCTCGGCCTCGATCAGATCCGCAGATGACGGAAAGTTCGAAACGAAAGCCTGTAGGCGTCCGAGATAGCGCGCGCGCACGAATAGCAAGCCCTGTTCACGGCTGGCCTGGCGATCGTCCAGGACGGCGCGCTTGAGATCGTTCTGCACATTGCGCAGAGTTTCTGAGGCGGCAACAATCCGGCCTTGAAGCGTGTCGATATGCTCTTGAAGCTGCGGATTCTGTCGAGCAACGCTATCGAGCTGGCGTTCGAGAACGCTGAGCGTCTTCTCAAAAGCGTCACGGCCAGGAATATTCTGGCCGAGCCGAGAGTCACAGGCCGGGCAGTGGGGCACATCCTCGTCGCCAACCTTGTACAGGCCGATGCTTTTCAGGCGTCCTGCCTGCTCGGTCAGCTCATGTGCGAAGGCCGAACCCTCGCCGAAAAACTCTTTGGCTGCCCGCACATCACTGTTCAGGTCTTCGAGCTTGCGTTGAAGCGACTTTTCCTGACGCCGCAAGCGGCTAATGGTCTCCCCGAAATCCGACCTTGGTGTTGTGGCAAGTATGTCACTCTCTGATAGTTTGGCGAGAAAAGGGATGACGGTGTCGTCGTCAAAGGCATCGTCTGAGTTGATCAAACCCAGTCGCAGACCATCATCGACCATTCGTTCGATGCGGGTCCGGCTCGCATTGGCTAGTGCTCTTTTCTGCGAGAGGAACGTCTCCGCCTTTCGGATTTGCTTCTTGAGCCGGTCTAGTTCCGCCAGATTTGCAAAGTGGTCGGCGCCTACGGCTCCGAGCAGATAAGGAAGTGTGTCCTTGAGAGCCTGTGGGCGAAATTCCCTGTTGGTCCCGTGGAAAAGCTGTTCCTTGTTCGCCACGGTGTTCTGGTTCTGGAAGCACAGCATCAGCGCGTGCGAGATGTTTGCCCGCAAAGGAAGGCGTGTTCCGGTGTCGGGTCTGTGTTCGTTCTCCACGATACCTGCAAACGCGGTGACGAATGCTTTCAGGCTATCTTCCGTTGCGGTTTTCCGCAGCTCTTCAAGCTTTGGATAGGCATCAAAACGCCCCTGTTGGAGGAATACATCCGAGCTCGTTCCGACCCCGGGGCCAGGATTTTTACGGGCGACGAACACATGTTCATCTCCTTTGCTCAGGTGGAGGCCAAACCAAGAGACCTTCCGTCGGATAATCCCTTCCGCAACATTGAAAGAGGTGTTGCCGAGACAGAAATCGATGATGTCGATGATGGCCGATTTGCCGGTCTTGCCGCGGCCGCTGATGATATTCAGGCCCGAGGTCTTGAAGTCCAGCGTCCGAATGGCGCCGTCATGGGAATACAGAATAATTGCGTTGATCGAAAAGCTCATGGCTGCACACCCCAGACAGCGAGGATTGTTGCCTCTGATCCCGACGCTGCAAACCATCGCCCGACAAAGCGGGTGCGCTCGACGATATGACGAATATTATCCGTGGATGCCTCCATTGCGCTCGCAGGATACCCACCCTTAGTTCCCCTATGAGCAAGGTGAGAGAAGTCCTGCAGATGCAGCGCATTGGCGTTCAAGCCGAACCTAAGACCCGCCTGAATATAGGGCAGAAGCCCATGGGTACGCTCGGCGAACCCAACTCTGATATCCTGGTTATCGATCATCCAAGACGAGAGCCTCGTCACTGTCTTGCCGGGCAACCGATCTCGTGTAGGTGCATGGAGAACAGCCGATCCGGCAATCGGCAAAAGCGATAGAGGCACGACGACCCTCTTTGCATTGTAGAACGAGCGCGAGAATTCGAAGGCGAGCGATGCCATGAAGGCCGGATTGAGCAGGTGCGCCTCTTCGACAGGTCGGTTCAGGACTTTAGCAAGTTCGCTCATTCATCTTCTCGCAAGTCATTTGGAAACCCGGGATGCCAGCGAATCTGTTCCCGATCCGAGAGGCTGTGTAACGAGCCTGCCGTCATCCACGACTCCACAACATTTCGAAACGGGCGCTGGTGAGAGAAGCCCCAGAAGAAAACCTGTTGCCCCATCTTCTTGCGGACTTCAGAGGTTTCAGCTGCCTCGCCAAGACACAGTTCCAGAAACTTGCGTTTCCACTCGTCTTTCAACCCATCGTCATAGCGCTGCCCTTCCTCGTCCAAGATGAGATTGAGGTTGATCCACCGGGAGCGTTGCGTCGAGCTTCTGTAATAGTCGCGTATGCTGGCCTTGACGATTTCGTCAGGGAGACCGATCGCGCGCATCTGAGCGACGAAGGTGAAGGCTTCGTCGTCCGGGGCATAGGGTCCAAGCCCCAATTCGTCCTCGGGCGTAATGGGAAGCTGTTCTCTCGAGTAGCTTGAAGAGAGGTCGCGCACCTTCCGCAATATACGTTGACACAGTATCGGAGGTGACGGCTTTTTCGACAGATGGAGGACGATCTCGTTCCACCACCATCCTTCGAGACCTTCCAGTATCTCGTCCAGATGTCGCGGCTCCGCCGTAAGACGAAGCTCGGCCAAGAGGTCATCCCGGCAGTCGGTCAGACTCGGATGTTCGTCATGAACTCGAATGGAGTGGAGGAACCGCTTCGCATCCTCTGGGTCCATCTGCAGAAAACGCGTCCTCATCTCTTTCGTTTGGCTGTTGTCCGACTTTGCGGCCGCCGTTATCAGTCGCTCGTAGGCAACGTCGATATCGTCATCATCTGCACCAGGTCTGAGACGCTCAAGAGCGGAACCAATAGCCGCCGACCCGGTGGTCAAAAATATCCGGGAGATATGATCAACTGAGGCTCGCTCCTGCTCGAGTGCGTCGATCCAAGTGCGGAACGTCTTCCAGAGATTGAGATCCATGTCGCTGATCGTCGTCGGCGACTGATGGTGTTTGGTCTGGATGAGCGTCGTGTTGCCAGCACTCGTATCAACCTGGACATCGTCCAGCACTTCGACCGATACGGAACTATTGGGCTCCGATTTGAGGGCCTGCAGACCCTGCAGCAATGCGAAGCGGACTTGAAAAAGATAGCCCGCCATGGCCGCAGAGGCCGAGAAAGGATTCTTCGCCGACGGCATAAGCCGACAATAGCCAGTCCAGCATCAAAGACAAATCCAAGTTTGGGCGAGGCTAGGTCGGCTCAGGGTCATGACACTTGTCTATACCGGAGCGAGGAGCCCTCTATCCGAGAGATCCAGCTGGGTTCCGGACACCACAGTTTACCTCGTCTTTACCTTGTTCTCCCTAACGCAACTTTTGTTCGAAGCTGTCAGACCCTCGCACGGATATCCCCAGATCCCTGCAGGCGTAAGACCGCTTTCCATTTGTGGGGATGGGCTATGGGGAAGACAGGACAGCCGCGACGGCATCGCTCCACACGCGCTGGGGTCCTGATTGGAACGGCGCTTGCCGCCTTGGTCCCCCAGACAGCGTTTGCTGAAGGCAGCGCGCAGCTCGGACTGACGCAGGAGTTGCGCGAGTGGGCACCGACCGAGACGGACCGTCTCATCAAGATCGACGTGCTGAATGCGGGCGAGGTCATCAACGTCGCGGCCGGGGGCGGGCGGCGCAACAACATTCCCGTCAATTCCGACCAGATGAGGTTCACGATCCTCGACGCGGGCGGAGGCGTACTCGCCGTTCACGACACGACAGGCAACGGTTCACCCGGCAAGCTCAGCCCGGTCGATCCGATGAACGCGCCGATCACCAATCCGTGGCGCTACACACCCGCATCCACCGGCACCTACTATCTCGCCGTCCAGAACCTCACCAACGACTTGATCAATCGGCTGGACGTCACCGTCACACCGGATGCGGTGACCAATCCCGATCCGACCGGCGCGACCGGAATCGTCGGCCGGGTCAGTTCCCAACATTGGAGTTTTCTGTCGGGGTCGTTCGAGGAAACCGACGCGACAGACGCAGACTACTTCATCCTGACGCCGGGCGGCGTGCCGAACACCAACTATGTCTGGGAACTCGACCTGAACAATTTCGCAGGCTTTGGCTTCTCCCTGAGAGCCAATAGCCGGGGCGTGGACGCGCCGGATTCGGGCTTCTCCATACCTTTTCCGTCGGAGGCCGCCGTTCCAGATGCGGTTCAGGAAGAGTTCGACCTGTATATCAACTATCCCGAAATCGCCCTTCCCGAGCCCGTCGCTCCGCCGAACGTCCAGAACTTCACCTTCACCGACGATGAGGGCGTGGACAACTCCATCTCCCCGGACACGAGTGCGACGGTGCAGGACGAGGGTTTCTTCACCTTCACGACAGACGCCAGCGCAGGCACCTACCAGATCGCCATCGATGCCAATGGCAATGGGCAGTTCGGGGATGCAGGCGACGTACGCCTGGCCGGGAACAGCGTCGCTGGAGCGAATAGTGTCCGATGGGATGGCCGGGACAATAATGGCGATATTCTGCCCTACGGCGCTTTCAACGCGCAGGTCAGCGTCCGCCTCGGGGAGTTCCACTTCGTCGCCGAGGACGCCGAGACATCGGGCGGCAACCAGGACGGACTGACGGTCTACAGGGCGCAGCGCGGCGGCGGACAGACACCGACGGAAGTTTTCTGGGACGACGTGACCCGCCTGCCCGCCACGGCCGGGGGCACGAACAACCTGCCTGGTGGCGGTCTGTCCGGAACGCCCGCGGGCTTCCACACTTGGGGCAATTTCGAAGAAGGGCCGCTGGGCGACAAGCAATTCATCGACACCTGGGTCTACGGCCTGTCCTCGACCGGGGCGACCAGCGTTACCGTTGCGGACAACGATACGCCCGCGCCGAGGCTCGCCACGATCCAGATCACGGAACTGAGCGAACCCGGCGACCCGCTGACTGTCATCCTGACCGAGCCCGACCGTGAGGGCGACGGCACGATCCAAGTCACCGTCAGAAACACCGACACAGGCGAAACGGAGCGCATCACCCTGACCGAAACTGGAGCCAACTCCGGCGTCTTCAACGCGACACTCCCCACGCAGGCCGGACCCGGCGATGGAAACGACAGCGGAACCCTCCAGACGCGACCCGGACAGACGGTCGGCGTCACCTATACCGACACGACCCCGCCGGGCGGCGGCGCGGATATGGACGTGTCGGACACGGGACGGGTGCTGGGCATCGCCTTGACCAAGACTGGCACGCTTGACGACGGCGGGGACGGCCGGGCGGATGTCGGCGACGCCATCGACTACACGTTCCGCGTCACGAACCTATCAGATGTTCCGCTGACCAATGTGCGCGTCGCCGACCCGAAGGTAACGGTCAGCGGCGGACCGCTGGCGACACTGGCCGCAGGGGCCAACGATGCGACCACATTCACGGCGCGCTATGTGCTGACGCAAGCCGATATCGATGCAGGCGAGGTCGAGAACGTCGCGCAGGCACGAGGCACTGCGGCAGGCTACGGCAACGTGTCGGCGGCGTCCGACGACCCGTCCAATGCGGCCAATACGGACCCTGACGGGGATGGCCAGCCGAACGATCCGACCCGCACGACCCTGACG
>CAYULR010000160.1:0-6370 GCA_964445685.1 uncultured Algimonas sp. | reverse complement strand
ATCTTGGTCTCCAACGACTTGGGCATCTCCACCGTCTTCAAGATGGACAGCACGGCCACCGGGTCGGTCGGGCTGATGAGCGCGCCGAAGACCAGCGCCCAGATATAGGGCAGCTCCGCGCCGAAGAGCTTCGCCAGGACATAGAAACCCGTGCCGACGATGAAGGTGGACAGCACCACGCCCAGCGTCGCCATCGACCCGATGGCGAACTTCGCGTCCTTCAGCTTGTTGAAGTCCACATGCAACGCGCCCGCGAACAGCAGGAAACCGAGCATGCCCTTCATCAGCGTTTCGTTGAAATCGATCTGACCGACCGCGCCCGATAGCGTCTCATAGACGCGAAGCCCCGGCGCGACGGCGTGCAGGCCGATGACCGCGAACGACGCCACCAGCGCCATGACCAGCAGGCCGATCGTGTGGGGCAGCTTCAGGAACGCCCGGTTCACCCAGGAGAGACCTGCGGACAGGACAAGGAGAAGCGCGGCGATTTCGAAGAGCGAGAGCATGGAGGGGTTGTTAGACGATCCCTGTGTATAGCGAAACGCGTAACCCGCCGTGTGTGTGGCTAACTTTCCAAAAGGGTGCGGGCCGTGTTCCGGATCAGGTCCGGGGCCTCGAGATCGACGAAATGTCCTACGCCCTCATGCTCGGAATAGTGCGCGTCTGGCGACAGGCGTAGCGCGCTACGCAGGTCTGTGTTCTTGTGACTGCGGTCTTCGAGCCCCCAAAGGATGGCGGTGGGCTGTGTCGGACGCGGCAAGGCGTCCGGGTCCAACTTGGAAAGCCATTGCAGCTGGGAAGCGAGGGCGTAGGCGCAGCCCTTGTCCTGCACAGCCCGGGCAATGTCCTGCAAGGGTTCCACGGGCAGAGCCGGTCCCGCCGCATAGGGCAGCCACCAGTCGACCGTGACGGACCGGTTCTTGCGGAACCCCAACTGCCCGATCCACGGCTTGGACAGGAGTCCCTTGCGGTCGAGGCTGCCAGTGGCCCAGCCCCGGATGGTGTTGATGTCCCCTGTTTGGGCGAGAATCAGCGCGTGGATCAGGTCAGGTCTGAGTTCCGCCATGCGCGCGGCGAAAAGCCCCTGGACACATGGCCCGACAAGCACGGTACGGCCGAGCTGCATATCTTCCAGCGCTGCATTGAGAATGTCAGCCGTGCCGTCGAACGACATGGCACGCCCCTTTCGGGCGAAGGAAAAGCCGAAGCCGGGAATTTCCATCAGCAGCACGTCGAAGTCGGGCAAAACCGCTTCGCAGAATGCGTCATAACTTTCGATTGTCGCCGGGCCGTCCGGCAGCACAACCAGGGTCGCCCGGCCCGTGCCCTCACCTATGACGTGGCGACGCCGGACGAAGCTGTCGGGATGTTCGAAAAGGGACAGGCCATCCCGGCCTTGAAGGGCTCGCTGCTTGAATTCCGCTTCCGTCAGACCGGAGAAGCGAAGCGTGTCGAGCATGGAGGCGAGGGGCATAAGCCTGTATTTCCACCGGGCGAGCCGCCCCGCAAGTCACAAGGGTGAATGGCGAGGCTACACCATCACCCGCGGGTTCATGATCCCGTCCGGATCGAAGGCCTGTTTCACGCGGCGGAGCATCTCCATCTTCACCGGATCGGCGCGTTGGGCCAGCGTTTCGCGCTTCATGATTCCGATGCCGTGCTCTGCCGAAATCGACCCGCCCAGCGCGTCGACCACGTCGAAGACGGCTTCGCTCATCTCGTCCCATTTGGACAGGAAGGCCTCGCGGTCCGCGCCTTCGGGTTGGGCGACATTGTAGTGGATGTTGCCGTCGCCGAAGTGGCCGAAGCCGACCGGGCGGCAACCCGGCGAGACGGCTTGCGCGACCGCGTCGGCGCGGGTGAAGAAGTCCGGGATGCGGTCGATGGGTACGGTGATGTCCTGCTTGATGGAGCCGCCGAGGAACTTCTGCCCGGCGCTCATATGCTCCCGGATGGAACCGAGCGCTTGGAACTGCGTCTCGCTCTGCGCGAGCACCGCGTCGCGGACCAGCCCGGCGTCCATTGCATCTTCGAGCAGCGCCATGACCAGCGCTTCGCCGGCTTCGGCCGTTTCGACTTCGAAGTCCGCCAGAACGTACCAAGGATGCGCCTCCGGGAAGGGGTCGCGTTCATTGTCGAAATTGTCCACCACGGCCGAGAAGCCGATACGGGGCAGCACTTCGAACATGGCAAGGCTCGGCCCGCGCAGGCGGGTCAGAAGGCCGACCGCGTCCTCCACCGACGCCACGCCTATCATGACGCGAGCGACATGGCCGGGCTGCGGGAAGAGCTTCAGCGTCGCCGCCGTGATGATGCCCAGAGTGCCTTCCGCACCGAGGAAGAGGCGCGACAGGTCATAGCCCGTATTGTCCTTGCGAAGGCTGGTCAGCCCGTTGAACACTTGCCCGTCCGCCAGCACAGCTTCTACACCGAAGACGAGCTCCTTGGTCGTGCCGTATTTCAGCACGTGGTTCCCGCCCGCATTGGTGGAAAGAACGCCGCCGACCGTGCAGCTGCCTTCGCTCGACAGGGTCAGCGGGAACTTGCGGTCCGCCGCTTCGGCGGCTTGCTGCACCGCATAAAGCGTCGCGCCCGCTTCGACCGTGATGGCGTCGGCGACCGGGTTCACCTCGCGGATCGCCGTCATGCGTTTCAGGCTGATGAGGACTTCGCCCTGCGGCGTCTGCCCGCCGACGAGGCCGGTATTGCCGCCTTGCGGCACGAGAGGAAGGCCGTGTTCGGCGCAAATCTTCACGGCGGCCGAGACGTCTTCCGTGGACCCAGGCGTGAGCAGGATGGGCGTCGTGCCGAAATACTTGTCGCGCCATTCCGTCAGATGCGGCGCGATAATGTCGGGGTCCTGCGTCCAGGCCTTTTCGGGCAGGGCGGACTTCAGAGCTTCGATTCCAGGCGTATCCATGCCTCCGACCTACCGACCCAGCGCGGCCCGGCGCAAGCGGTCGTTCAGCGCAGCGCCCAGCCCTTCGTCCGGGATGGGCGCAACGGCGAGGCGGACGCCCGGCCCGTCGAGCTTGCGCAGCAGCGCGTAGAGGGTGCGCGCGGCTTCTTCGAGGTCTCCAGACGCAGACAAGGTCGGTTCCGTTGATCCCCTACCAAAGCCAATGAGGACTTCCCCGCCCCGCGCTTCGTCAGCGTTCAGCCGCAGCGACGCTTCGGGCGCGTAGTGGCGGGCGAGCATGCCGGGGGAGCTGAGCGGCCCGGTCGGGTCGGGCTCGCCTAGCGGTCCGGTTATGACTTCGATATCGGACCGTGCGACCGCGCCGCTTCGCAACAGAGTCGCCGTCTCGCCGTCGATCCGCACCACGGTCGATTCCACGCCGCGAGGGCAGGGGCCTGCATCGATGATCAGCGCGATGCGTTCGCCCAGATCCGCCATGACGTGTGCGGCGGTGGTCGGGCTGACATGGCCCGACAGGTTGGCGCTGGGCATGACGAGGGGGCTGTTCCATCCGGTCTCCACCAGGCCGTCGCGCCAGACAGCGTCGGGGCAGCGCAGGGCGATCGTGTCCAGCCCCGCACCCGCCCGCGCGGCCAGGTCGCTGTCCTTGCGCGGCAGCACCAGCGTCAGCGAGCCGGGCCAGAAGGCTGCGCGCAGCGTGTCCGCCAGCGCACTGACCTCCGCGTAGCGTTCGGCGTCCTGCGGGCGGAGCAGGTGCGTGATCAGCGGATTGTGCGAGGGCCGCCCTTTGGCCGCGTAGATCGCCGCGATCGCCGCATCCGAGCGCGCATCCGCCGCCAGCCCGTAGACCGTCTCCGTCGGCAGGGCGACGAGCCGTCCTTTGCGCAGCAGGGCTGCGGCGCGCGCATGGGCTTCGGGGCCGTCTTTCAGCAGGGTCGCCGTCATGGGCGCGCCATACCGGGGCGGGGCCGCTCATCACAAGCGCTTGCTTGAAGCGGTGATGTTGCCATTGGCAGTTGAAAGCCGCGCCCCGCCTTGCCATTGCACAGCCCATGTCAGGGAAGAGTTCCAATATCGCCATCGCAGCTGCGCCGTCCGCAGCGCCATCTGCGGCCCCATCTGCAGCCTTGTCTGCGGCCCAGTCTTCTGCTGCGGACGCGCCCGGCAAGGCCTCCCGCAGCTGGGGGAAACGCATCGGCGAGGAGCTGAAATTCTTCGTTCAACTAGGCGCGACGCTGCTGCTCCTGCTGACGCTGGTCTGGGGGCACTACAAGATCCCGTCGGAATCGATGCAGCCCTCGCTGGAGGTCGGCGACCATATCTATGTGTCCAAATTCGCCTACGGGTACAGCCGCCATTCGCTGCCCTTCGGCCTGCACAACCTGCCGCTGCCGGAAGGCCGGGTCCTGGGCCGTCTGCCCAAGCGCGGCGACGTGGTGGTGTTCCGCAATCCCAATAACGGCCTGGTCATGATCAAGCGCGCCGTGGGCCTGCCCGGCGACACGGTGCGTGTCGCGGATGGCGAGCTGGTCCTGAACGGCGAGCGCGTTGCCCGCACCCACGTGCAGGACATGCTCTACCGCACGCGCGATGCCTTCCGGACCGTGTCCGGCGCGACCGAATACACGCAGCTGCTGCCCGGCGCGGACGCGGCCATCAATATCTTCGAACATCGCGACAACGGCCCGCTCGACAATACTGTGGAATTCACCGTGCCCGCCGGTCACCTCTTCTTCATGGGCGACAATCGCGACCGCTCGACCGATTCGCGCGTGGGACGGCTTGATTCCCTCGGACGGCCGCTGCCCGACGGTGAAGTCGGGCCAGGCTTCGTGCCCCTCGACAATCTGATCGGCCGGGCCGACCTGATCATGTTCAGCTTCAACCGCTGCGACCGGACCGAAGGCCTGCGTTGCCCGGACAAAGGCCGCGCGCCCTCGCGCCTGTAGCGAAGGTCCGTTCGCCCCATGGCGCAGTCCGACACAATCATCCTGGTGCGCCACGGCAAGCCCGCCCTGTCGCGCAAGGTCCGCCTGACCTGGCGGGAGTTCCGCGACTGGTGGATCCGCTACGATGAAGGCGGGATCAAGCCCGGCCAGACGCCGCCAAAGCGCGTGCGAGAATGGGCGCACGACGCCGACCTGGTCGTGTCCAGCCCGCTGCGCCGGGCCGTGGAAAGCGCGGAACTCGCCGCTGGCCGCGCGCCGGACGAAACGCTGCCCGGCCTGTTCGAGGCCGCCCTGCCGTCACCGCCGCTGGGGCCGTTGAAGCTGCGACCCAAGAGCTGGGGCACGGTCGCGCGCATCCTGTGGTTCGTCGGCTATAGCGACGGCATGGAAAGCCACGGCGAAGCCCGCGCCCGCGCCGATGCCGTGGCGGAGGAACTGGAAGTCCGCGCGGCAGGCGGCAAAATCGTCTATGTCTCCGGCCATGGATGGTTTAACCGCATGGTCAAAGGCAGCCTGATGGCGCGCGGCTGGAAGTGCCGCAGCCAGAACGGAGACCTGCACTGGAGCCGCCGCCGCATGGTGCGGCCTGCCAGCCAAGCCGACACCGAGGAACCAAGCCCGTGAGCGACACACCGATCAAGGAACTCAGCTTCGAGGACGCGCTGTCCGAACTGGAAGGCATCGTCCGCCAGCTCGAGGGCGGCGACGCCCCGCTGGAGGAATCCATCGCGCTCTACCAGCGCGGCGCGAAGCTGAAGGCGCATTGCGAAGGCAAGCTGAAAAGTGCGCAGCTGAAGGTCGAGAAGATCGTGCTGGCCCCGGACGGGAGTGCGGAGACGCAACCGTTCGACGCGAATTGATGTCGCGACTTCGTCGCGGCTCTTTCTAGATGACCACAATTCTGACCTCCTCGCCCTTCCGCGACCGCCTCTCCACCGTCGCCGACGAGGTGGAGATCGCGCTCGACCGTCTCCTCCCGCAACCCTCCGGACATCAGTCCGTGGTGGTCGAAGCCATGCGCTACGCCGCGCTCGGCGGGGGCAAGCGGCTTCGCCCGTTCCTGGTGGTGGAAACCGCGCGGATGCTGAGCGGCGACGCGCAGACCGCCATGAATGTGGGATGTGCGCTGGAATGCCTGCATGTCTATTCGCTGGTGCATGACGATCTGCCTTGCATGGATGATGACGATCTGCGCCGGGGCAAGCCGACCGTGCACAAGGTTTACGGCGATGCGTTGGCCGTGCTGGCGGGGGACGGGCTTCTGACCTTGGCGTTCGAAATCCTGGCGGGCGAAAGCGCGCATCCCGACCCGGCGGTCCGGGCGCGCCTCGTGCTGGAACTCGCCCGCGCGGGCGGGGCGGCGCGCGGCATGATCGGCGGGCAGGTGGTAGACATCACGGTGGCGGAAAACGCCCGTGACACGTCGCTGATCACGCAGCTCCAGGCCATGAAGACGGGCGCGCTGATCCGGTTCGCGACCAAGGCGGGCGGGCTGGTATCC
>CAYULR010000159.1:0-6381 GCA_964445685.1 uncultured Algimonas sp. | reverse complement strand
AGGCGACACCGGAAACGACGCGCTCTTCCATGGTTTGATCCTCGTGACAGACGAGGGTGCCGGGATTGTCCTGGCCCTCATCGGCCATGGAGGTCAGCACCCGGATGGGCAGATTATTGTTCATGGCCAGCTCGACGGAGCGGACCTGCAGGACTTTCGCGCCGAGCGATGCGAGCTCCAGCATCTCCTCGAAGGCGATGCGGTTCAGGCGGCGCGCGTCCGGCACGATGCGCGGGTCGGTCGTGTAGATGCCGTCCACGTCGGTGTAGATATCGCAGCGGTCCGCCTTCAGCGCCACGGCCAGCGCGACCGCCGACGTGTCCGACCCGCCGCGCCCCAGCGTGGAGATGCGGCCATCGTCGCTGATGCCCTGGAAGCCCGCGACCACGGCGACGTTGCCGTCGGCCATGCTGGGGCCGATGGCGGAGCTTTCGATCTCCGCGATGCGCGCCTTGGAGTGCGCCATGTCGGTCTTCAGCGGGATCTGCCAGCCGAGCCAGGAGCGCGCGGGCAGGCCCCGGCGGCGCAGCGCGATGGCCAGAAGGCCGGACGTGACCTGTTCGCCCGACGCCACGATGGAATCGTACTCGTCGTCGACCGAGCCACCGCAGCGGTCCGCGCCGGACAGGCGGTCCGCGTCCAGCGCATCGACCAGCGCGACGAGACGGTTGGTCTCCCCGCTCATGGCGGAGACGACCACGGCGACTTCGTGCCCGGCCTGCACTTCGGCTTCCACCAGCCTGGAGACGGCGCGGATGCGGTCTAGGTCGGCGACGGACGTGCCGCCGAACTTCATGACGATGCGGCCCATCGGGAACGCTCCTGCAAAACGAACGGAGCCATTAGGCCAAGGCGGCAGGACTCGCAAAGGGAAAGGCGCGCCGCCCCCTCGCCACGGCGGCGTCTTTGGCGGCGGCGATGCTATGCTGTGCGTTTCGCCTTGTCCTTGGCGTTGGTGGCGCGGATCGCGGCGGCGGCATCGGCCCATTGCTGGTCACCCCAAGCGGCCAGCGCGCTGAAATTGCCACCCGACGCATTGTAGGCGGCCCCGTCGATGCTGATGGTCTGCCCGTTCACATACTCCGCGCCCGGCGCCATCAGGAAGGTGGCGAGGTTCACCAGCTCGTGCATCCGGCCAATCCGCCCCATTGGATTCGAGCCGTCCTTGTTCATGTCTTCCGTGCTGTCCGCGTCTGGGGCGAGGCGCTTGGTCATGCCTTCCGTCGGAAACGGCCCCGGCGCGATGGCGTTGAAGCGCAAGCCGTAGCGCCCCCACTCCACGGCGAGGCTCTGCGTCATCACGTTGACGCCCGCCTTGCTCATTGCGCTGGGCACGGTGAACGGCCCGCCATTGAACACCCAGGTGGTCAGGATGGAGACGACGGAGCCGCGGTCGCCCGCCGCGATCCAACGCTTGCCGATATCGTGCGTCATAGCGAACGTGCCCCGGAAGACGATGTTGGCGATGGCGTCGAAGCCACGGATGGACAGGTCCTCCGTGCGGGAAATGAAGTTCCCGGCCGCATTGTTGACAAGACCCGTCAGCGGGCCGTGATCCGCCCAGATCCTGTCGTTGACGGCGTGGATGGCCTCGACGTCGCGTATGTCGCACGGGTGGCCAATGACGGAGCCACCATGCTTATCCATCAATTCCTTCGCCGTGTCGTCCAGCACCCCGCCGCGCCGTCCTAGGATGTGAACCTCAGCGCCCAGCGACAGGAACCCCTCCGCCATCTCCTTGCCGAGCCCTGTGCCGCCCCCGGTCACAAGCACGCGCTGGCCCTCCATCAGGCCGGGCCGAAACATCATTTGGGTCATGTCCATGTGCGTATCCTCCTGAAGAGGATACGGGCGAAGGAGGCTCCGGGCTTTGTCCGAAAGATGTCGTGCACGCAGGAGAAGCCGTGCGACCCTGTTAGTGATCCGGAGTGAGGTCTGGAAAAGAGAGTCTTTCGCGAGGAAGTGGGATGCGTTCGGCCTACTCCGAAGAACTGTCCCCGGCATTCATTGCCGGGGCCTCGTGCTTGTCTTGAGCCACGACAGGTCCAGTCGCCGTGAGACCAAGACCGAGGGAGGCCCCGGCAGTCAATGCCGGGGACAACGGCTCTTCCTTCTCTCAGGGCCGGTACACCCGCTCCATGACCTTCGCCATCACGGCATCCGGCAACAGCCTTGCCGCCGCCGCCGATAGCCGGTTCACCCGCCCCGGGGTCCGCAGCGCCTTGTCCGATTGCACGAACGCCAGCAGTTCGTCCGCCACCTGATCCGCATCCGCCAACTGCCCCTGCAGTTTGGACAGCGCCTCGATGTCGGTCATTTCCGTCTTGATGCCGCCGGGTTCGAAGACGCCCACGTTCACCCGCCCGGCCCATTCGGCGCGCAGGGCGAGGCCGAAATTGTGGAGGAAGGCTTTTGTGCCGGAATAGACGGCCTGGTAGGGCAGCGGCACTTGTCCGGCGAGCGAGCCGACGAAGACGAGGCGTCCGCCCTCCAGCGAGGGGGACAGGCCGCGCGCGAGGCGGACGTTGGCGACCACATTGGTTTCCACCATCGCCGCGTCGGTCGCATCGGTGCCGTCGTCGAACGGCTCCACGCGGGTGATGCCCGCATTCAGGACCGCGCCCGTCAGCGGGCCGATCTCGGCACACAGGCGCGCCACGCCGTCCGCGTCCATCAGGTCGAGAATGCGCGTTTCCACGCCCTCGTGACGCTCGGCCAGTTCGGCCAGCGGGCCTTGGCGCCGCGCGGTCGCGCCGCCCAGCCCGCCCCCCGCCCCCCCCCCCCCCGGCACCCCCCCCCCCCCGCCCCCACAGGCCCCCCGGCCGCACGGACAGCGCCCGGCCAAGGCCGGAACTGGCCCCGGTGACGAGGACGCGCTGTCCCGCAAGGCTCATATCAGGCGTGCGGATTGACGAGGAATTTTTCGCCCGTCTTCTTGGCGTTATAGCGCGCGACCACGTCGGCCTTCAGCGAGTCCGCCAGGCTGATCTCGTCCGTATAGTTGGACGCAAACGTGGTGGTCAGCTCGTCCGCCACGCGCTGGCGCAGGCGCATCGCCGTTTCAACACCCGCCTTGGCGAGGAAGTTGGGCAGCAGCCAGCCGCCCACGCCCCACGCCATGCCGTAGCCGCGCGTCAGCACGGTCGGCGACGTGTCGAGCCCGCCATAGAGGTAGACCTGCTTGTGGTGAGTAGAGCCGTAGATCGAGTACGCCCCCGGCGTGCGCGCGGCCGCGCCTTCCATGGCCGTCAGGATGTCCGACGCCAGCTTTCCGCCGCCCGTGGCGTCGAACGCCAGCGTCGCGCCGGTTTCCAGGATCGCTTCGATCAGCTGCGGAATGAAATCGTCGTCCGAGCTGTTGACGATATGCGTCGCGCCGATGCCCTTGAGGATGTCGACCTGTTCTTGGCGGCGCACGATGTTGACCAGCGGGATGCCGTCCGCCTTGCAGATCTTGACCAGCATCTGGCCGAGGTTGGACGCGGCCGCCGTGTGGATCAGCGCCGTGTGACCTTCGTTCCGCATGGTTTCCGGAAAGCACAGCGCGGTGAGCGGGTTGACGAAGGAGGACGCGCCTTCGCGCGCCGTGTTGCCCTCATTGAGCGGCAGGACCTGCATGACGGGCACGGCGCGGTATTGCGCGTACATGCCGCCGCCCATGGCGGCGACCGTCTTGCCCATCAGGGCCTGCGCGGCGGGGCTGGACCCGGCGGCCACGACCGTGCCCGCGCCTTCATTGCCGATGGGGAGCGGCTGGCCGAGGCGGCCCTTCATCATGCGCATGCCCATGGACGGGACCGGCGCGACGAGCGCGTCGCCTTCATTGGCCGCCTTGGACATATCGGAATAGCCGAACATGACGCCGTGGTCGGACGGGTTGATGGGCGATGCCTCGACCCGGATGACGACCTGGTCGTCCTTGGGCACGGGCATCGCCTTTTCGACCATTTCCATGCGCAGCTGCCCACCTTCCGTCACGGTGGAGGTCAGGGCTTTGTAGGTTTCGGGCAAGCTCATGGAAGGGGTCTCTCTGTCTGTTGGAGCCCCGGCCCTACCCCGTCGCGGCCTTGTCCTCCACCCCTTGCGCGCGCATGGTCGGTAAAGACCCTTTGCGTCTCAGAGGGAAAAAGAGGGAAACACCATGTCACGCACCGCACAAGCCGCACTCGTCCTGCCTTTCCTGGCTGGGCTCTACATGGTCTTCCTCGCCATCGGCCAGCCGGACAATCTGCGTGAAACGCTGGGCGGTCTGGCCGCGACGGGTCCGGTCGGCGAGGCGAGCCTCTATTCGGATTTCATCGCCTACTTCCTGACCTACACGATCGGGGTGGGCGCAGCGCTGTTCCGGGGCAAGCGCGACTGGCTGTTCGCGCCGATCTCGCTGTTCGGCATCACCATGATCTTCCGCATCGTCCACGGCATCGGAAACGGGTTCGAGCCGGCGGGCATCCAGCTGATCGTGTCCGAACTCGTGCTCTGCGCGCTGATGATCTTCGCCTGGCGCAGCAATCCCGCCTAGCGGTCCACCACGGAGTGCCCGTAGAGCCAGTCGAAACGGCTGCGCACCAGGGCGGGCGAGACTTTCCCGGCCAGCCACATCGGGCCGTAGGTCGCGAGTTGGCTGAAGCCGCTGACGCGGTGGAAGGTGCGGCTGTTCGCGCGTGACGCCTTTTGCACCCGTGCCGTGCGCTTGCGCCGCTTCGCCTCGTAGGCTTGCAGCGCGTCCGGCACGTCGCCCTCTCCGCTCAGCGCCTGCGCCAGCACCCACGCATCCTCCGTCGCCATGGCCGCGCCCTGCGCCATGAAAGGCAGCATGGGATGCGCCGCGTCGCCCAGCAGCGTCACGCGCCCCTGGCTCCAGAACGGCAGCGGCTTTCGGTCATAAAGGGGCCACCGGTAGAGCGCGCCGTCCGGAACGGACTCCAGGATGCGCGTCACCGTAGGGTGCCAGCCGCCGAAGTCCGCCAACGCGTCCGCCTTGTCGCCCGCTTCGGTCCAGCTTTCCGGGCCTTTCCGCGCAAGCCGTCCGACCTCCACCACGCCCACCAGATTGGCCAGCGTGCCGCCGCGCAGGCGGTAGGTCACCGCATGGCGCATCGGCCCGGTCCAGACGCAGGCCGCCGCCTCGGGCGCGTGCTCTTCCAGCACGGACACGAGCACGGTCGCCCGCCACGCCATATTGCCCGTGAAGCGCGGTTCGTCCCCGCCATGCATCCAGTCGCGCACAACGGAGTGCAACCCGTCCGCCCCTATGATCACATCGCCCGTCACCTGCGTCCCGTCCGCCAGGCGCAGCGTCGCCTGCCCGGCCGAACTGGCCAGCCCCATCACGGCGCGGTCCAGATGCACGCTCACATCAGGTTCTTCCGCCACCAGGTCGCGCAGCGCGCCGATATAGTCCGCGCGGTGGATATGCAGGTAGGGCGCGCCCCATCGCCGTTCGGACGCCGCGCCCAACGGCACGTCGAAGACGAACCGGCCCGTCCGCCCGTCGCGCATCTGCAAAGCCGAGGGCCGAACCGCGTCTCGCGACACGCGCCCCGCCGCGCCCAGCGCGCGCAGCACCTTCATCGCGTTGGGCGGGATCTGCAGCCCAGCGCCGACTTCCGCGAACTCGCGCGCGCGTTCGAACAGCGAGACCGAGTGCCCCGCCTTCGCGCAGGCCAGCGCGGCAGTCAGCCCGCCAATCCCGCCGCCCACGATCAGAACGTGGCGTTTGCTGTTCGCCAGACGCGTCATGGCCCCGCCCTATCGGGCCGAGCGGATTTGCGATAGGCCTCCCTCATGCAGGACGGCACGATGGACCGGGTCGCGGGACCCAACAATACCCACACCAGCTACGGCAGCGTCGAACGCGCGCTCCACTGGGCGGTCGCCGCGCTGCTGATCACCGGGGCTGTGCTGGGCAAGGTCGCCTATGAATGGCCGTACGATAGCAGCGCGTCGCTCTCCACCAAGGCGACGCTCTTCTCGCTGCACAAGACGGTCGGCGTCTCCGTCTTCTTCCTGGCGCTCATCCGCATCGGCTGGGCGCTGACCCAGCCGCGCCCGCGCCCGCTCCATCCCGAACGCCGGTGGGAGACGCGCCTCGCCTCGACCGTGCACTGGATGCTCTATGGCAGCCTCGTGCTGGTCCCGCTGTCGGGGTGGGCGCACCACGCGGCGAGTTCCGGCTTCGCGCCCATCCTCTGGCCGTTCGGGCAGGAGCTCCCCTTCATCCCGAAGGACCCGATTGTGAGCGTCCGGTTCGGCCGTCTGCACGAGCTTTTGATCAAGGTGCTCTTCGTCTCGCTCGCCCTGCATATTGCCGGGACGCTCAAACATGTCTTCGTCGACCGCGACCTGACGTTCGCGCGCATGTGGTCTGGCCGCGATCCCGGA
>CAYULR010000158.1:0-6394 GCA_964445685.1 uncultured Algimonas sp. | reverse complement strand
GGCTTGAAGTCGTCAGGCGCGTCCACCTTGCGCATTCCCTTGCCGCCGCCGCCCGCGACCGCCTTGATGAGGACGGGAAAGCCGATCTCCGCCGCTTGTCCGGCCAGGAAGTCCGGGTCCTGGTTCTCGCCCTGGTAGCCCGGCGTGACGGGCACGCCCGCCTCGGACATCAGCGCCTTGGCCGCGTCCTTCAGGCCCATCGCCTCCATGGCTTCGGCGCTGGGTCCGATGAAGGTGACGTTCGCTTCTTGGCAGGCGCGCACGAAGGCGGGGTTCTCAGACAGGAAGCCGTAGCCGGGATGGATGGCGTCTGCGCCGGTCTGTTTGGCCGCGTCGATGATGCGGTCGATGAGAAGGTAGCTTTCCGCTGCCGGAGCCGGACCGATGTGAACCGCCTCGTCCGCCTCGCGCACATGCAGCGCGTCCCGGTCCGCGTCGGAATAGACAGCGACGGTGGCAATGCCCATGCGGCGCGCGGTGCGCATGACCCGAACGGCGATCTCGCCGCGGTTGGCGATGAGGATTTTATTCATCTTCGTCATATGTATATCCCATCAGATCGTCCCTGACTTCTACCCAGTGCGACCAGGCAAGGTTTGGGTCTATTTCCACATATCCCAACTCAGCGGCCACTGCATCGGCAACCGAGCGAGCAACGGTTATGGCTTGTGCGTTATCGCGGATCGCCTCGACCTGCTTGCGGCTGATCTTCCCGCCATTGAGCTGCTCCGCCCTCATCAACAAATGAACCAGAGGCGGAACGAACATGATGACGATTGGGTCCTTTTCGCCGTCAGCCATTGTCTTCGTTGCCCGCCCTTTAAGTCTTGTCCGCGCGGACGCGCGGTTCGGGATTAATTCGATTCACTGGATCAATTTAATTCCTCACATCCGGAACACCCCAAAATCCATATCCCCGACCGGCGCGTTCGCGCTCGCTGCCAGCCCCAACCCCAGCACCGTGCGCGTATCTTCCGGCGCGATGATCCCGTCGTCCCAGATGCGGGCGCTCGCATAGTAGGGGTGGCCTTCTTCGTCGTATTTCTCGCGGATCGGGGCCATGAACTCCTCGCGCTCTTCCGCGCTCCAGCCGTCGGACCCGCGCGCCACGTCGGCGAGCACATTGGCGGCCTGCTCTCCGCCCATCACACTGATGCGCGCGTTCGGCCACATGAACATCAGGCGCGGCTCGTAGGCGCGGCCGCACATGCCGTAGTTTCCAGCCCCGTAGGAGCCGCCGACGACGACGGTGAACTTGGGCACCTGCGCGTTGGCCACGGCGTGGACCATCTTCGCGCCGTGCTTGGCGATGCCGCCGGCTTCGGCCTTCGACCCGACCATGAAGCCCGTGATGTTCTGCAGGAACAGCAGCGGGATTTTCCGCTGGCAGCACAGCTCGATGAAGTGCGCGCCTTTCATGGCAGACTCCGAAAACAGCACGCCGTTATTGCCGAGAATGCCTACGGGATAGCCGTGGATTTCCGCAAAGCCGCACACCAGCGTGGAGCCGTAGAGCGCCTTGAATTCCGTGAACCGCGAGCCGTCCACGATGCGCGCGATGATCTCGCGGCAGTCATAGGGCTTGCGGATGTCGGCCGGGACCACGCCGCCCAGCTCGTGCGCGGGGTAGAGCGGATCGTCGCCTTGGCCCGTCGGCAGGAAGTGCGGCTCGGTCGGTTCCAGCGTGGCGACGATGTCGCGCACGATGGCGAGCGCGTGGTCGTCGTCGGCGGCCAGGTGGTCCACCACGCCGCTCTGGCTCGCATGCAGCATCCCGCCGCCCAGCGTTTCCGCGTCGATTTCCTCGCCCGTCGCGGCCTTCACCAGCGGCGGGCCGCCGAGGAAGATCGTGCCCTGATTGGCGACGAAGACGCTCTCATCCGCCATGGCCGGGACGTAGGCCCCGCCCGCCGTGCAAGATCCCATGACGCAGGCGATCTGCGCGATGCCTTCGCGGCTCATCTGCGCCTGGTTGTAGAAGCTGCGCCCGAAGTGGAATCGGTCGGCGAACATCTCCGCCTGGCGCGGCAGGTAGCCGCCGCCGGAATCGACGAGGTAGATGACGGGCAGGCGGTTTTCGCGCGCAATGTCCTGCGCACGCTGCTGCTTCTTTCCGGTCATGGAAAAATAGGTCCCGCCCTTCACGGTCGGGTCGTTGCAGATGATGACGCATTCGCGACCCTCCACCCGGCCGATGCCGGTGATGATGCCCGCGCCCGGCACTTCGAAGCCGTACATGTCGTGGCCCGCGAGCTGGGAGAGCTCCAGGAACGGCGAGCCCGGATCGAGCAGGCGCTCCACGCGCTCCCTCGGCAGCAGCTTTCCGCGCGAGACGTGCTTCTCCCGCGCGCGTTCGGAGCCGCCCTGGGCGTAGTGCGCCACGAGGCGTTGCAGATCGTCCGTCAGCGCGTTCATCGCGGCGCGGTTGGCCGCGAACTCCGCGCTGGTCGTGTCGATAGAGGAGGGAAGGACGGGCATGTCCGTCTGAGTAGAGGCGCGGGCGGGGCAAGGCAATGCGCAACTCGGCCCGCCGCCGGGCAAGACATTGCCCGCAGGGAACAAACACGCCGCTGGGGAGTGATTAGGGGTAACAGCGAAAGGAAACGCCCGTGCCCAACATCAAGGAAAACCAGGACCCCAACGACATGGCCGAGCCCATGGACGCGGCCTACCCCGATCAGGGCTTCACCGAAGTGGACAGCCGCGTGAAAGCGGGCCTGAACCCGCAGAATCCGGGCTTCGCCTCCGAGGGCTACGAAGACCAGGGCATGGCCGCGCCGCAATATGACGAACAGCGCGCCATGCAGAACCAGGGCGACCCGCGCCTGACCGACGAAGAGGAGTAGGCGTCAGCGGCCCTTGCGCCGCGTGCTCTTGCGCTCGCCTTTCTTGACGCCGCCCTTTTTGCCCTCGCCCGGCTTTCCGCCGGTCTTTGCTTTATTGGCTTTCTTGGCGGCCGCGCGGGCCAACTTCTTCTTGTGCGGCTTTTTGGGCTTGCCCGTCACGGACGTGCCCTGAGGCGCGCCTTGGCCGGACGCCTTGCGGGGTTTGCGGGACAGCACGATGTCGTCGGCCTGCAGCGCCTCTTCGACCGCGTCGGAGGCGGACACGCTCTGCGGCTTCGCTTTGCGGGGCTTCTTGCTGTTGCGGTCCGGGTTCCAGTCCTTTTTGTCCTTGTAGCCTTTGCCGTCCTTGCGGGGTCGCTTGGGCTTGCGGGTGTCAGGCCGCGAGGACCCGCGCGCAGGCTGCGACAGGTCGGGCTGGCCGTCGATGCGCGTCGCCGTGATATTGTCCTCGACGCTCATGCCGGGGCCGATCGCGTCCAGGAATCCTTCGACGGCCTTGGGCGCCATCTCGATAAAAGTCTGCGCATCCCGGATACGGATCGCGCCGATCTCGCCTTTCTTCAGTCCGCCCGCCTTCATCAGCATGGGCAGAATCCATTTCGGCTCCGCCTTCTGATGGCGTCCGACATTCAGCGAGAACCAGATGCCGTCGCTGAAATCCTCGCGCGGGCCGCTGCGGGGGCCCAAGTCTCCGGAGCCTCCTGACTGCCCCGGAGTGTAGTCGACGGAACGCAAATCTTCCGGCGCGGACTGGCCCTGGCGGTATTGCCGGATGAAGGCGGTCGCGATGTGCTCAGGGGAGTGCGTCTTCAGGAGCCGCTCGACCAGCGTGCGCTCTTCCTGCGTCACTTCCGTATCCAGCGTCATGCCCGCGATCAGGCGCTCATTGTCCTGCGCGCGGATGGCGTCCGCGCTCGGCGCTTCGCCCCATTCGGCCGTGATGTTAGCGTCGCGCAGCAGGCGTTCGGCGTTGCGGCGGCGGTTGGGCGCGACGATCAGCGCGGACACGCCCTTGCGGCCCGCCCGGCCCGTGCGCCCGCTGCGGTGGAGCAAGGCTTCGCGGTTCCTCGGCACGTCGGCGTGGATGACGAGCTCCAGGTCCGGCAGGTCCAGCCCGCGCGCCGCGACATCGGTCGCCACGCAGACGCGGGCGCGCCCGTCGCGCAGGGCTTGCAGCGCGTTGCTGCGCTCGGCCTGCGACAGCTCGCCGGACAGCGATACGACAGAAAGTCCGCGATTGTTGAAACGCTGCAACATGCGGTTCACCGCGATGCGCGTATCTGCGAAGACGATGGCGTTCTTGGCATCGTAATAGCGGAGCACGTTGATGATGGCGTTTTCGCGGTCCGACGACGCCACGCTCATCACCTTGTAGTCGATGTCCAGGTGCTGCTTAGCCTCGGCCGCCGTGTTCACCCGCACGGCATTGCGCTGGTACTTCTTGGTCATGCCGAGAATGTTTTGGGCGACCGTGGCGGAGAACATGAGCGTGCGGCGCTCCGTGGGCGCTTCGTTCAGGATCAGCTCCAGCTCCTCGCGGAAGCCCATCTTCAGCATCTCGTCCGCTTCGTCGAGCACGACGGCCTTCAGCTCGCTCAGGTCCAGAACGCCCCGGTTGATGTGGTCGCACAACCGGCCCGGCGTGCCGACGACGATGTGCGCGCCGCGCTGCAAGGCGTCCCGTTCCGCGCGCGCATCCATGCCGCCCACGCAGGAAAGCGTCTTCGCGCCTGCCTCCTTGTAGAGCCAGTCGAGCTCGCGCTTCACCTGCATGGCCAGTTCGCGGGTCGGCGCGATGACGAGCGCCAGCGGCGCATCCGCGCGCGGCAGGGTGTCCGCCTTGCTCAGCACGGTCGACGCCATCGTCAGGCCAAAGGCGACGGTTTTGCCGGACCCGGTCTGGGCGGACACCAGCAGATCCTGCTCCTGCAGCTCGGGCGCCAGGACGGCATCCTGAACCGGGGTCAGGGAGGCATAGCCTTTTTTCTGCAAGGCGGAAGCAAGCGCCGGATGCGCGTGGACGATATTGGACATGGGACAGACAGTCGGATGGACCTTCAGGAACATCCTGACGCGGTCGGAAAGAAGGCGAGGGCGGGCAGGGCCATGCGGCTCACGGTGCGCGCCCTTAGAAGGTATTGCCCCGCCTTGATAGTCCTGTCTGCGCCTGGTGGCGCAGGGGCGCGCCGACCGCATGGGCGATATACGCGGCCTCCCGTTGGACGCCGGAGTCCGGAGCGCGTAAGGCGGGCTCATGAAAAAGCCCGCCATCCTGAAGAAAAAGTCCCCGCCCAGCCCGCACGACGCCTCGCTCCTGCCGACGCAGAAACGCGGGGTCGGCCTCGACTTCGTGACCGATGACACGCCGCAACCGGGCGAGGTGCGCGAGATCGCGGACGGCGTATTCTGGCTGCGCTTCGCGCTGCCCATGACGGGGCTGAACCACATCAACCTTTATGCGCTGCGCGACGGGGATGGCTGGGTCATTGTCGATACGGGCATCGCCATGGCGGACGCCAAGCGCCAGTGGGAAGGCCACTTCAAGGAGCTGATGGGCGGGCGTCCGGTGAACCGGGTTATCTGCACGCATCTTCATCCAGACCATACGGGGCTCGCGGGCTGGATCTGCCGCAAGTTCGGCGCCCCGCTGCTGATGACGCGCGGGGAGTATTTCCTCTGCCGCCTGCTGGTCGCGGATACGGGCCACCCCGCCCCGCAAGAGGGCATCACCTTCTACCGCAAGGCGGGTTTCACGCCTGACCAGATCGAGCTCTACAAGTCGCGCTTCGGCGGGTTCGGCAAGGCGGTGTCTGAGCTGCCCCACGCCTATGACCGGCTGACGGACGGCGAATGGGGCAAGATCGGCGGACGGACCTGGCGGATCATCATCGGCTCGGGCCATAGCCCGGAACATGCCTGCCTCTATTGCGAGGAGCTGAACCTCTGCCTGACGGGCGACCAGCTCCTGCCCAACATCAGCTCCAACGTGTCGGTCTGGCCGACCGAGCCGGAAGGCAACCCGCTGGAGGACTGGATTTCGTCCTGTCACAAGCTGATCGAAGAGCTCCCCGAAGACACGCTCATCGGCCCCGCCCACGGCATCCCGTTCCGGGGCGCGCACAAGCGGCTGAACAAGCTGATCGAACACCACGAGAAGGCGCTGGACCGCCTGTACGAATTCTGCCGCGAGCCGCGCATGGCGACGGAAGTCTACTCCGTGCTGTTCCGGCGGGAGATCAACGACAGCAACCGCATAATGGCGGTCGGCGAAAGCGTGGCGCACCTGAACTGCCTGAAGGGGCGGGGACTGGTGACGCGTCGGCTCAACGATGCAGGGCAGTTCACCTACAAGGCGAAAGTGCCGGGGTAGTTAAGCTCTGTCCCCGGCATTCATTGCCGGGGCCTCCATCGGGATTGGTCTCACGGCGGATTGGCCCGATCATTCGCAAGCCAAGCCAGAGGCCCCGGCAGTAAATGCCGGGGACAGAGAACTGGTGTCTAACGCTCCCGTTCCCGCCGCTTCTGTTCCTTCATCATCTCCACATAGT
>CAYULR010000157.1:0-6458 GCA_964445685.1 uncultured Algimonas sp. | reverse complement strand
GCTTGGCTGTGGGCGGAGGAACGCGGCGGAACGGACCGGATCAGCGGCAATCTCTACCGTCTTGCCTCCGGTGCGCGGCTTAAGCCCTGCGAGATGCCGGAGGAGAAAGTCGTCGCTTTCGTGATGGGCGCGATTCCGATTGGAGATGGGTCGGACCTTTGAAGCATGTTATGGGAACGGCATGATCCGCTCCCTCGCCTGCCTTCTCACGCTCCTGCTTCCCACCGCGGCAGCCGCCCAGTCCGACACCACCGTACGACTTGGCGGCGCCCTCGCCTACATCCCGGAATATGCAGGCTCCAGCGAGTACGACCTGCGCGTTCTGCCCGTCATCAGTTTCGACGACATTGCCGGGTTCGAGCTCTCCGGACTGGGCCTGAGCTATCCGCTGATCGACATCGGCACGGGCGAAGGTCCGGGGCAATGGTCGCTCAAGGCCGGGCCGCGCGCGGCCTTCGACTTTGGCCGCGACAGCGACGACAGCCCGACCCTGACGGGACTGGATGACATCGGCGCGAGCCTGCTCACGGGCGGGTACGTGCGCGCCACCTATGGCCCGCTGGGCGTAAGGGTGGATGCGGGACAGGACGTGATCGGCGGGCATGACGGGTTCAATGCGGATTTATCATTGGGCACGTTCATCCCGGAAGGCTTGCTGGCGGAAGGCCTGTCCCTACAGCCCGCCCTGACGCTCAGCTGGGCGGATGAAGACTACACGCAGACGATCTACGGGATCACCGCGCAACAGGCGGCGGCATCGGGCCTGCCGCAATTCGACCTGGGCAGCGGCTTTCACCGCGCCTCCGCCACGCTGCTGGGCTGGTACGATCTGGACGAGCACTGGCAGGTCAACGCCGTGATCTCCTACCGCGAATATCTGGGCGACTATCGCGACAGCCCGATCCTGCGCGCGCCGGACGGGGCGACATCGGATGTGTTCACCCTGATCGGGCTCAGCCGCAGTTTCGGCTTCTGATCAGCCATTGCGGCGGCAGTTGAACAGCTCCGCCTTTTCGATAGCGACGTCGTCCCATTCGAAGTCCGTCTCGGTCGGCTTCTGGACGGCGGACCAGAAACGCGGGTTCAGCGGCACGCGGTAGGTCGGCTCGACCACCGCGTAGGACAGCACGCAACCGCCATAGAAGAACTGGAAGCTGCACGTCTCTTCCGCTGGTTCGTCGTCATAGCGTACGCAAAGCGCTCCGGCCCGTACGTACCAGTCGCCCGTGCGCGTGTAGCCCGGTTCCTCGTAAAGGACGCGGCCGAGCTCAGAGAAGTGCAGCGTGTGGCGCTGGTCTTCATGGGCGACTTTGCGGGACAGGCCCTTCACCGTCATGCCGGAGTGGAAGATCAGAAGCTGGCTTTCCGTCATCTGCAGGACATCGCCCGTATGAGGCTCGAAGTTCTGCAGGACCCACGTCGGTTCGATCTGGCGGGCTTGGTCGGATGTCTTCGCCGCGACCGGGACGGACGCGGCCAACGCCACGCACAGAAACGAACTTATCAGGGGAATGCGGCCAGCCATGGAAGGGGCTTTGCAAGCCCGACGCCAAACGGGGCCGTTAACCGCGTCAGAAGTTCTCGCGCAGCCACTGGACGGAGCGGGACAGCGCATTGCCCTGGTAGCGGGAGCGCTGATAGCGGCGGCCCGACAGGTCCGGCGGACCGGAGACCGCTTCGCCCGTCACCTCGAATGCGTGGCGCAGCAGGCCTGCCGCGACGGCAAAGTCGGGACCGTCGATCGGATCGTCCAGGCCGAACACACCGTGCGGCGTCCCGATGCGCACCGACTTGTTGAAGACGAGTTCCGTCACTTCCGGCAGGCCCAGCAATTGCGACGCCCCGCCCGTCAGCACGATCTGGCGACCGGAATAGTTTTCCAGCCCCGCCTTGTAGAGACGGTTATTGACCAGCTCCAACGTCTCTTCCGTCCGGGCGCGAATGATGCTGGTCAGCTTGCACAGCGGTTCGTGATGCAGCTCGTCCATGGCGGCGACGGGCGGACACGGGATCTGATCGATGTCATCCCGCACGCTGCGCAGGGCCGAGCCGTAGAAGAGCTTGATGCGTTCCGCCGCTTCGATGGGCGTGTTCAGGCCGTGGGCGATGTCGGCGGTCACGTTGCGTCCGCCCACGCCGATCGCGTCCACATGGACCAGCGCATTGTCGCGGAAGACCGCCACGGTGGTCAGGCCTGCTCCCATGTCGATCAGCGTCACACCGAGGTCTCGTTCGTCCTCGGTCAGCACGGCTTGCGCGGCCGCATACGGGCTGACGGTGACGCTGCGCAGGCTCAGATGGCAGCGCTCGATACAGTGGGCGAGATTGCGCAGCGGTCCGATGCCCGCCGTCACGAAGTGCATGTCCACGCCCAGGCGCTGCCCATACATGCCGCGCGGATCGCGGATGCCGGACGTGCCGTCCACTTCCCAGTCGCGCGGCAGGGCGTGAAGGATGGCGTAGTCGGGCTGCGACAGTTCCGTCAGCGACGAGCCGATGACGCGCTTCAGGTCACGGTCGGCGATGGCGCCCGAGGCGAATTCCGTCTGCACGCGCAAGTGCCGGGAGCTCAGCGACCGCAGGCCGACATTCAGGATGACGCCGTGGACGGCGACCCCGGCGGAGCGTTCGGCGCGTTCCACCGCCTGGCGGATGCCGACTTCGGCGGCGTCGAGGTCGACCACTGCGCCGGACTTCACGCCTTGGCTCTGCGCCGTGCCGCTGCCCAGCAGGCGTACGCCCAGCGCATCGTCCTTGCAGCCGATCAGGCAGGCAACCTTGCTGGAGCCGACGTCTAGGACGCAGACCGTATCGGACGACCGCGCCTTCACGCGTCGCGCGGCGTGGCAGGGGTGAGCGTGATGCGGTCCGTCAGGCGCAGATCGACGACGGAATAGCGCGCCAGATCCGTGCGGGCTTGCAGGCGGGCGAACTGGACCAGCGCCGCATTCGCCTCATACGTCTCGCGCGGCAGGCGCAGCAGCGTCCCGTCCGCGAACGTCACGTCCCAGCGGCCCGAAGCCTGACGCGTCAGCGTCTCGGTCTGCGACCATAGGGCGGCATGGCGTTTCAGCGTCGGCACGATCTCGTCCGACTGCACCACGGCATCCATGCCGATGAAACGTTTCAGGCCCGCCGACAATGCGGCAGGCTGCGCCGCCACGTCGGAGATCAATGTCCCGTCGCGGTTCGCCAGATAGATGACGCCGTCCTGCTGGTGCAGGGCGTAGGGCGTGGTTTCGACCAGTTGCACGACGATGCGGTTGGGCCAGAGGCGGCGCACGACCGCGCGGTCCACCCAGGGCAGGCTTTCCGTGTTGCGCTGCGCGCGTTCCAGGTCGGTCCCGAAGAAATAGTCGCCTTCGTAGATGCCCACGGCGGCGCGCACATCCGCTTCGCTCAGGCGACCTTCGCCCGTCACGTCGATCCGGTCCACGGTGAACCCGTGGGCCATCTCGTCACCGACGCGCAGGATACTCGCCCACCCCGTCGCGGACCGCCGGCAAATACCCGCCGAGCCAGAGCGCGGTGAAGGCCAGGAACAGGAAAGCCGCGAGCAACATCCCGGCCGCGCGGGCCATGGAGGCGGGTGTGCGGGTTGCGGCGCGCAGACCCGCATGCATGCGCGATTGGACAAGGCGGGACGCCCCGCGCAGGCCAGGCTTCAGCGGGCTGACGCGTTTTGCGCCCCCGCCTTTCTTTCCACCCTTGCTGCTGCCCTTGGCCATGATGCGTCCTCAACCATCCACCGGCAAAGCGTCCCGAAATCCATGCCCATATGCGCGCATTGTTCGGGGACCAGCGATGTCGGAGTCATTCCGGGCTGAGTATTGAGCTCAAGCATTACCAATCCATTTACTACATCGGATTCCGATGGGTTTTTCCCCCATCCGGTATCGTCGAGACGGTAATCCGCGCGTGTGACGCCGCGGCACCCCAGTGCGCGGTGGGCGATCTCCGCATTGCGAAGGGCGAGCGCCGTCACGGCGTCCGGCAGGTCCGGCCCGACCACGTGTCGAGAGCCGCCTTCCGCATATTTCGCCTCGAAATCGTACCAGCCGGATTCAGGGATGATCTCGGTCACGCAGACAGCCTTCCCGTCCAACACGGACACGGTCAGCTCCCGCCCCGGCACGAACGGTTCGATGACGGGATGGGTGCCCAGGCCTTCATCCGCGCCGATGCGCGCCAGCACGTCCGCAGTCTCGTCGTGAACGATGTAGACCGAGGCGGACGATCCCGACCCGTTGGGCTTCACCACATAGGGTGTCGGCAAAAGCCCCCCCGCCGCGATCTCCGCGCGCGCCGCGACGCGACCCAGAGGCACGGTGATCCCGTGCAGCGCGAAGATGTCCTTCGCCCAGTCCTTGTTCATGGCCAGCTTCGACGCCGCCACGCCGGAATGGGTGTAGGGCAGCCCGAGCTGCTCCAGAACGCCCTGAACCTCGCCGTCCTCACCCCAGTCGCCGTGCAGCGCGTTGAAGACCGCATCCGGCGCCGCTTCGCGGAGCCAATGCGCCAGCGTGTCGGGCTGGGCGTCGATCTCCGTGACGGCGAACCCTTCCTGGCGCAGCGCCTCGGCGCAGGCCGCGCCGCTGACAAGGCTCACTTCGCGCTCTGCGGAGATGCCACCTTTCAGGACCGCGACGCGCGTCATCCGGGCCGTCCAGGCCGTCCGATACGGCGTACTTCCCAGTCGAGCTGCACGCCCTGGCTCGCCAGCACACGCTCGCGCACGGTCTCGCCGAGCTGTTCGATATCGGCGGCGGTTGCCTCATCTGCATTGATCATGAAGTTGCAGTGCTGCTCACTCATCTGCGCGCCGCCCACGCGGAAGCCCCGCAGCCCGGCCGCATCGATCAGCTTCCAGGAAGAATGCCCCTCGGGGTTTTTGAAGGTCGATCCGCCCGTCTTGGACCGGATGGGCTGGCTCTCCTCGCGGCGCTGCGTGATCTCGTCCATGCGCGCCAGGATGGCGTCAGGATCGTCGCTGCGGCCCTCGAAGGTGGCAGAGACGAAGATATAGTCGTCCGGCGCGCCGCTGTGACGGTAAGTGTACTGGAAGTCGTCCAAGCTCATCCGCACCCGCCGCCCGCGCCGGTCAATGGCCACGGCCTCGACCAGAACATCCTTGGTTTCCGAGCCATAGCATCCCGCATTCATGCGCAAGGCCCCGCCGATCGTGCCCGGAACGCCACTGTAAAATTCCAGTCCTGCAATGCCCGCCTTGGCCGCCGCCTTGGCGACGCGCGAATCCAGTGCCGCTGCACCCGCCGTCACACGCAAACCCTCCGCCTCGACCTGCCCGAAGGCCGGCCCCAGGCGGATGACCACTCCCTCGATACCGCCGTCGCGCACCAGCGTATTCGACGCGACGCCCAACACGGTCACGGGAATGTCCGGATCGATGGAGGACAGGAACAGCGCCAGGTCCGCTTCGTCCTTCGGCATGAACAACACATCCGCCGGACCGCCCACGCGCAACCACGTATAGGGCGCGAGCGGGACATCGGCCTTCAGCGAGCCGCGAACCTCCGGAAGCCTGTCGATCAGCGCCATCAGGCGGCGAGCGCGTCGGCGAGTTCCGCCGCCCAATGGGTGATGTCGCCTGCGCCGAGGCAGATGATGAGGTCGCCGGGGGCGAGGTCTTCGCGCAGGTCGTCGGCGAGGGTCTTGCGGGTGGTGAGCGAGGCTCTGCGGTGGCCGTGGCTGCGCAGGCTTTCGACCAGGGACGGGCCGGACACGCCCTCTATGGGTTGTTCGCCGGCCGCGTAGACATCCGTGACGCGCACCGTGTCGGCATTGTTGAAACAGGTGGAGAAGTCCTCGAACAGGTCTTTCAGGCGCGAATAGCGGTGCGGCTGCACGACGGCATGGACGCGGCCTCCGCCTTCCTTGGCCGAGGTCACCTGCCGCGCGGCCTGGAGCACGGCGGAGATTTCCACCGGGTGGTGGCCATAATCGTCGATGACCGTCACGCCGTTCCATTCGCCCACGGGCGTGAAGCGCCGCTTGACGCCGCCAAAGCCCTTCAACGCCTTGCGGACGGCGTCCTCGCTCATGCCGAGCTCGCGCGCGACGGCGATGGCCGACAGGACGTTGACGGTATTGTGCCGCCCGGCCATCGGCAGGAACAGGTCCGTCCAGCGCGTTTCCTCCGCATCCCCGCCCCGGAAGACCACGTCGAAGCGCGTGCCTTCCGGTTCCAGCGACAGGTCCACGGCGCGCACGTCGGCCTGCGGGTTCAGGCCGTAGGTCAGGATGCGGCGGTCGGAGACGCGGCTGACCAGCGCCTGTACTTCGGGATGGTCGGTGCAGAGCACCGCGAAGCCATAGAAGGGCAGGTTCTGCACGAAGCTGTCGAAGGCGGAGCGCAGCGTGTCGAACTCGCCATAATGCTCCATGTGCTCGGGATCGATATTCGTCACGACAGCGACCGTGGGCAGCAGCTTCAGGAA
>CAYULR010000156.1:0-6488 GCA_964445685.1 uncultured Algimonas sp. | reverse complement strand
CCGCATGATCTCTCCGCGCTGGACCGCTACGCCGATGCGTTGGGCCTGGCCTTCCAGATCCAGGACGATGTGCTCGACGTGGAAGGGGATGCGGACAAGATGGGCAAGGCGGTCGGCAAGGATGCGGACCTCGGAAAGGCCACCTTCGTGTCGCTTCTCGGCCTTCAAGGGGCCAAGGACAAGGCGCAGGCGCTGGGGGACGAAGCCCGGGCCGCCCTTGCACCTTACGGGGAAAAGGCGCACACTCTCCTGGGGACAGTGGACTTTGTCCTGGAGCGCCGCCACTAGGCGACCCGGACGTACACAAGACAGACGGACAAGAAGAACACACATGGTCGATACCCCCCTGCTGGACACGGTGAACGTGCCCGCCGACACGCGCGACTTCACGCGCGAGCAGATCAAGCAACTCGCCGACGAAGTGCGCGCCGAAGTCATCGATGCCGTCTCGGTCACGGGCGGGCATCTGGGCGCGGGGCTGGGCGTGGTCGAACTGACCGTTGCCATCCACCACGTCTTCAACACGCCGGACGACAAGCTGATCTGGGATGTCGGCCACCAGTGCTATCCGCACAAAGTCCTCACCGGACGGCGCGACCGTATCCGCACGCTGCGCAAGGGCGGCGGCCTGAGCGGTTTCACCAAGCGCGCGGAATCCGAATACGATCCGTTCGGTGCGGCGCACTCCTCCACCTCTATTTCGGCAGGCATGGGCTTCGCCACGGCGCGGGACCTGGACGGGCGCGACAACCACATCATCTCCGTGATCGGCGACGGCTCCATCACGGCGGGCATGGCGTACGAGGCCATGAACAATGCGGGCGCGTCCGATTCGCGCCAGATCGTGATTCTCAACGACAATGACATGTCCATCGCCCCGCCCGTCGGCGCGATGAGCCACCTGCTGAGCCGTACCGTTTCCTCCGGCGGCTACCAGGCGCTGCGCGGCGCGGCCAAGTCCGCCATCGCCAATGCGCCCCGCCCGATCAAGCAGACCGCCAAGCGCGCCGAAGAATATACGCGCGGCATGTTCATGGGCGGCACCTGGTTCGAGGAGCTGGGCTTCTACTATGTCGGGCCCGTCGATGGTCATGACCTCGACGCGCTGATCCCCGTGCTAGAAAACGTCAGAAGATGAAGGACGGGCCTGTCCTGCTCCACGTCGTGACGCAGAAGGGCAAGGGCTACGCCCCGGCCGAAAACTCCGCCGACAAATATCACGGCGTGTCCAAGTTCAACGTCGTCACGGGCGAGCAATCCAAGGCCAAGCCCAACGCGCCGAGCTACACCAAGGTCTTCGCCAACAGCCTGATCCACGAAGCCCGCAAGGACGACAAGGTCGTGGGCATCACGGCCGCCATGCCGGGCGGCACGGGTATGAAGGAATTCGGCCAGGTCTTCCCGGAGCGCATGTTCGACGTCGGCATTGCGGAACAGCATGCCGTGACCTTCGCGGCCGGCCTTGCGGCGGACGGATACAAGCCGTTCTGCGCGATCTATTCCACCTTCCTGCAACGCGGCTACGACCAGGTCGTCCACGACGTGGCGATCCAAGGCTTGCCCGTGCGCTTCGCCATGGACCGCGCCGGACTGGTCGGCGCGGACGGACCGACCCATGCGGGCGCGTTCGACATCGCCTATCTCGGCTGCCTGCCGGGCATGGTGCTGATGGCGGCGGCGGACGAAGCGGAATTGGCGCGCATGGTCGCGACGGCCGTGGCCCGCGACGACGGTCCCACAGGCTTCCGTTACGCGCGCGGCGAAGCGACCGGCATCGACATTCCCGAAGATCCAAAGCCGCTCGAAATTGGCAAGGGACGGGTGCTGCGCGAAGGCAGCCAGGTCGCCATCTTCTCCTACGGCACGCGCCTCGCAGAAGCGCTGATGGCGGCGGAACGTCTCGACAGCCACGGCCTATCCACCACGGTCGCCGACGCCCGGTTCGCCAAGCCGCTGGACAGCGACCTGCTGAACCGTCTCGCGCGCGAACACGACGTGCTCATCACGGTCGAAGAAGGCTCGGTCGGCGGCTTCGGGGCCTTCTGCCTGCACGACCTCGCCGCGAACGGCACGCTCGACCGCGGCGTCAAGATCCGCACCATGACCCTGCCGGACACGTTCATCGACCAGGACACGCCCGAAAAGATGTACCAGCAGGCCGGACTGGATGCGGACGCGATCGTGGCAAAAGTGTTCGAGGCGCTGGGCCGCGAGGCGGCGGAGAAGCGGGCTTAGGCTTCAGGCTCGAGCCCAGGCTCGGGCTCGCCGGTCAAAACGGACCGCCGCTCCCGCAGGCTGTTCCAAAGCCAATCCATCATCGCCTTCACCTTGGGCGCGTTACGCAGGTCTGGATGGGTGAGAACCCAAAGGTCGTAGCTCTGGACCGCCTGAGGATTACCGATCACGACAAGGTCCGGATCGGTCGCGGCCATGAAGCAGGCCAGTCGGCCTAGTCCCAAACCGTCCGCCGTGGCTTTGTAGCGCGATACGATATCGTCGATTTCCAAGCGGACCGGCGCGTCCGGATAGGGCGACCCCGGCATCCAGTCGGGCGGCACCCGAATGCCGTCCTGGCGCTTCAACCGAGCGCAGACCCATTGATACGTGTCCGGAGCGTGCGTCTCCAGATAGCTCCGCTGTCCGTAGAACTTCAGCCCGACCGGAGAGATGAGCCGTCCAACCAGATGTGGGTCCGGCCCGACCTGCCCGCGAAGCACCACATCCGCCTGACCCCGGTCCAGATCGGCCAAGCTGTCCGAGCCGACAATGGTCAGGTCGATATGAGGGTAGTGGTCGATGAACCGGTCGAGGTCCTCCAGCAAACCGCCGAACTGCAGGAAGGCGCGCGGGACGGAGACGCTCAACGGACCTGACAGGGCTTCGGACGCGCCGCGTTGCAGGCGGTCTGCCGCGAAGCTGAGCGCCTCCATGCGTTCGGCGATCGCGACCCGCTGCTGTCCGTACTCGCTGATGCGCAACGAGCGTCCCGTCCTGATGAAGATCGGCATGGGCTGCGCGGCTTCCAGCGCGGCCAGTCGGCGCGCCACGGTCGTGTGGGTCACGCCGAGATGTTCGGCCGCCGCGCGGAGCGTCCCGGACCGGTATATGGCAAGGATCAGGCGGTGATCGTCCCAGTTTTCCATTCTGGTCTTTTGTAACGCATACGCACCATAGGGAAGCAATATCTTCGATTATGCCCATTGGTTGGACGTCCTAAGTCTTCCTTGTCACGAATTATCGCCAAGGAGACAGATCATGACACCACGGAACACACTTCGGAATTTCACGCTCGCCTTGCTCGGGGCCAGCTTGCTGGCGGCGGGCCTGCCGCAACAGAGCGAGGCGCGCTGGGGCGCGAAGGCGCAGAGCGCTCAACAGGACCAGGCCGGGCTGAAGCTGGACCTGAAACAAGGGCAGGTGCTCGACATCGTCATGCCCAAACGCCGTCTCGGACGGGAAGGCCGCGAAGCCCGCAAGATCTTCCGGAAGGTCGCGCTTCCACGTCTTGAAAACGCGGCCTACGACTTTGCGGGCCGTCTGTCGGTCGAGGAAACCATAATGGGCGACGCCCGCGCCTCCGCCGTGGAGTTCCACAGCTATGACGGGGCCGGTAGGAAACGCCAGCTCGAGCGGACACGCGGCTGGGCGGAACTGCAGGCCTTCCGGTCGGAGGGCTGGAAACGCCAGGACGTCTTCACCGTCGAGCTTGATCAGGACCTGTCGCTGACTTTCGATCCGGCGAAGCACTACACGCTGGCCATCGCCTGGACGAACCCCGCCAATCCTGAGGATTACGACCGCTATCTGGACGGGGTGGAGAGCGCGTTCGCCGACGTCGGGGCGAGGTTCATGCACCGCTTCCGCGACATCGGATACGACTCGTCTGCTGGTAAGGACGTCGTGCCGCCCGCGCAGATCGTTTTCGTGGAGTGGGAGGATGAAGAGGGCCTGGGCAAGCTGCTGGGGAGCGAGGCCTACAAGGCGCATTCGTCCAACTTCCGAAGCGGCGTCTCGGACTTCCGTTTCTACCGCCTCTCTTCGCCGACGACACGCTTACCCTTCTAAAGCCGTTGTCGGTCTGCGCCGGGGGTTCTGCCTCCGGCGCAACCTGTTATGGGGCGCCATGCGCGCCGATCTCTATCTCGTCCAGCACGGCCATTTCCCCTCCCGCGCCCGGGCGCAGGCGGCTGTGAAGGCGGGGCTCGTGCGTGTGAACGGGCGGGTTCTGAAGAAGGCGTCGGCCAGCATTCCGGACGGCGCGACCGTGGAAGCGGGGGACGTGCACCCTTACGTGTCGCGCGGCGGGTTGAAGTTGGCGCGGGCGTTGGATGTCTTCGAAATCGACATCGCGGACCGGGTTTGCCTGGATGTGGGCAGTTCCACGGGCGGGTTCACGCAAGTGCTTCTGCAGGCGGGCGCGGCGAAGGTCTATGCCGTGGATGTCGGGCGGGACCAGTTGCATGAAAGCCTGCGCGGGGACCCGCGCATCGTCTCGATGGAAGGGCAGGATGCGCGCGCGCTGAACGCGGCCATGTTCGACCCTGCGCCCGACCTGCTGGTGTGTGATGCGTCGTTCATTTCCATCACCAAGCTGCTCGGCCCGGCGCTGTCACTGACGCGCGAGGCAGTGCTTCTGTTCAAGCCGCAGTTCGAAGTCGGGCGCGAGAATGTCGGCCGAGGCGGGATCGTGCAGGGCGGCGTGGACGCGGCGATAGACCATGTGGAACGCTGGCTGCGCGGGGAGGGGTGGCAGATCGCGGCGAAGGCGGACAGCCCGGTGAAGGGCGGGTCCGGCAATTCGGAATATCTGCTCCACGTCGTGCGCCTATAGCGAGCCACCCTTGCGGAATTGCAGGATCAGCAGCAGGAGTGCGGCGAAGGCGATCAGCAGGCTGAACCAGTCGAGCCCGCCGCCATTCCGCCAGCGCAGCACGCTGACCACCACCAGCACGATGGCGAGAAGGCCGAGCAGGACGGGACCGTAGCGTTTCATCATGGATCGACAGTGCCGCGCGGCGCCTTGTCCGTAAACCACCGCAGTTAACCGCTCGCACGGCTTGAAGACTGCACCACAGGTGTTAAACGCCGCGCGATCTTCTTCGGGACATTTCCAATGCACGACTATCGCAGCCATACCTGCAACGAACTCCGCGCCGAGCATGTCGGCGAGACCGCCCGCCTGTCGGGTTGGGTCCACCGCAAGCGCGAACACGCCAATGCGCTCTTCATCGATCTGCGTGACCATTACGGGATCACCCAGGTCGTGGTCTATCCGAGCGCCGACTTCTACGAGACCGCCAAGCGCGTCCCGTCCGAGAGCGTCATCACCGTGACGGGCGAAGTGCTGGCGCGCGACGCGGAGGCCAAAAACCCCGAGATCGCGACCGGCGACATCGAGGTCCGCGTGGCGGACTTCGTGGTGGAGAGCCAGGCTGACCCGCTGCCGCTGCCCGTCTTCGGCGAGCCGGACTACCCGGAAGACATCCGCCTGACCTACCGCTATCTCGACCTGCGCCGCGAGACGCTGCACAAGAACATCCTGCTGCGCGGACAGGTCATCAACTCCTTACGCCGCCGCATGATCGAGCAGGGCTTCACCGAGTTCCAGACGCCGATCCTGACGGCATCGTCGCCCGAAGGCGCGCGCGACTTCCTGGTGCCGAGCCGCCTAAACCCCGGCAAGTTCTACGCACTGCCGCAGGCCCCGCAGCAGTTCAAGCAGCTGATCATGGTCAGCGGCTTCGACCGCTACTTCCAGATCGCGCCCTGCTTCCGCGACGAAGACGCCCGCGCCGACCGCAGCCCGGGCGAGTTCTACCAGCTCGACGTGGAGATGAGCTTCGTCACGCAGGAAGACGTGTTCAGCGCGATCGAACCCGTCATGGCGGGCGTGTTCCAGGAGTTCGCGGACGGCCGCGAAGTCGAAACGCCGTTCCCGCGCATTCCCTACCGCGAAGCGATGAGCAAATACGGTTCCGACAAGCCGGACCTGCGCAATCCGATCCTGCTCAAGGACGTGTCGGACTACTTCACCGACGAGAGCAAGACGGGCTTCGGCATTTTCGCCAAGATTACATCCGGCGGCGGCAAGGTCATCGCGATCCCGGCTCCGGGCGCGACGGACAGCCAGTCCCGCAAGTTCTTCGACGAGATGGACAAGTGGGCGAAAAAGGAAATGCAGGCCCCCGGCCTCGGCTATGCGCGCCTGCGCGAAGAAGACGGCACGGTCGTCAGCCAAGACCCGGCACTGAAGAACTTCGACCCGGACCACCTGAAGGCGCTTCTCGAAGAGATGGGCCTCGGCGCGGGTGATGGCGTGTTCTTCTCGGCGGGTAAGAAGGATGCAGCCTACAAGCTGGCGGGCGCAGCAAGAGACCGCGTGGGCAAGAATCTGGGCCTTATCGAAGAGGGCATCTTCAAGTTCTGCTGGATCGTCGACTTCCCCATGTATGAATGGGACGAAGACAATAAGAAGGTCGAATTCTCCC
>CAYULR010000155.1:0-6489 GCA_964445685.1 uncultured Algimonas sp. | reverse complement strand
CCTGGATAGTGTCGTTGATGTGCGGGCTCTGCTCGAGCAGGTCCGACTTGTGCGGGCTGTGCAGCAGCGGGCCGAGCTACGCATGCTGTAGCGCCGGATTGGCGGCCAGCAAGGAAAGATACTGGTCGGACCGTGACAGGCTGCCGAGGAATGCGTCCACTCGCCGGATGTCCGCGTCGGGCGTGGCCGAGCCGGTCAACCGGCGCGAAAGCGCCACGCCGAGCGCTTTCAGCTTCGGCCGCCGCGCCGCCTGGACGTTGTAGCGGCGGAAGCCCGACATCCAGTCGTCCAGGATGGACTGCGAACCCGTCTCCAGCGCGGGCAGGCTCGCCTGGACCGGCTCCACGGGACCGGCCGCGTCGGGTTCGATCTCGAACATGGCCGAAAAGCGCGCGCTGACCGCGTGGCGGTGCGCCGTGATGCGCGCCATCAGCGCGTCGCGGTCCTCGCCCATCAGGGCAGCGATCTCATCCCATCCGGCGTCCGTGTCGGGCAGGATGTGTTCGTGGCCGTTGCGCATCATCTGCAGCGCGTTCTCCAGCCGCCGCAGGTCGCGGTAGGCATCGCGCAACCGCGCGGCGTCGTCCGCCTCGAACTGTCCGGTCTCCTCCAGCGCGCGCAGGGCTTCGAGCGTATTGGTGGTGCGCAGCGCGTAGTGCTTCCCGCCCCACAGCAGCTGCTGTGCGTTGGCGATGAACTCAACTTCGCGGATCCCGCCCGTGCCGAGCTTCACGTTGAAGCCGAGCGGACGGTCCGGCACGGGCTCCGCCTCGCGGCGCTGCCGCTTCAGGCGCGGATGTTCCAGATTGATGCGGCTCTTCAACTCCGCCAGTTCGTCCAGCGTTCGGAAGTCGAGGTTCATCCGCCAGACGAAGGGCGACAGGTCGGACAGGAACGTCTCTCCGGCCGCCTTGTCGCCCGCCACGACGCGCGCCTTCAACAGGGCGAGCCTGTGCCAGGGCAGGGCGCGGAAGAAGTAGAAGTCCTGCGCCCAGCGCGTGCTCATGGCCAGGCCCGTGCCCGAGGCTTCGGGGCGCAGCCGCCAGTCCACACGGTAGACGAACTCCGGATCGTGCGGCGGCATCAGGCGCTGCGTCATACGCTTCATCACGCGGCCCGCCACATAGGCCTGCCCCTTGGCGGGTGGCACGGGCAACGTGTCGGGGTCGAAGCAGGCGATCAGGTCCACGTCTGAGGAAAAGTTCAGATCGTGCCCGCCCAGCTTGCCGAGGCCCAGCACGAACAGGCCCTGGGGCTCTCCGGGCAGCTTTTCCGCCGTCCAGGCTTCGCGCAGGGCGAGGTCGATCGCGCCGTCGGCAAAGGCGCTCTGCAGCCGTCCCAGTGCGGCGAAGTCGGTTCGGCCATCCAGGGCGAGATGCGCCCAGCCGAGATTGAAGCGGGCCTTCAAGCGGGGAAGCGTGTCCGGCTCGGCCTCCGCCAGCGCGGCGATGGCGGTCTGCGCGATTTCGGAGTCAGGCGGGCCGAACCTCTCGCGCAGTCGCGAGAGGTAGGGGCTGACCTCCGGGAAGGGCTGGATCAGAACAGCAGCCGCACGACGACGCGGCCCGTGTGACGGATGAAGCCGTCGCGGATGTCGCTGTCGAAGTCGAAGCCGACCGACGAGAAGTCGGAGCCCGCCGCCAGCGAGAAGCCGACGAGGAAGCCTGAATTCGGGAAGTCGGCGGACAGAGTCTGCGCCAGGGCCGGGTTGTTGATGCCCGTGAAGCTGTAGCTCGTCAGGACCGGGTCGGAGATGAACTCCGTGCGGTAGCCGAAGCGGATGGACGGGCGGATCCAGGTCCGCGCGCCGTTGAAGTCCGCGCCGAAGTTGAACAGGCCGCTGATCGCGCCCGTGTCGGACGTGCGGTTGTCCACGGACAGGGCCACGCCGACGTCACCGCTCTCCTCGAACGAATCCTCGCTCAGGCGGACATAGTCCAGGCTGACCACCGGGCGGGCCCAGTAGCGCTTGCCGAAATCGATGTCGTAGCCCGCGCGTAGGGAGCCGGAAATGTGCGTGCCGTCCCATTCGCCGCGGCTTTCGCCCGCAAAGGTCCCGATGCGGACGCGGCGATTCTGTTCGAACTGGTTAAAGCCACCGCCCGCATAGGCGTCGAGGCTGAACTTGCCGACCGCGTAGCCCGCATAGATCCCGGCCAGCACGGACGTCATGTCGAGCGGCTGGTCCACGCCGACCACGTCTTCGATCTCCGTGGAGGCGAAGCCGAGGTTCACGCCGACCGCGTGAAACGGGCCGAGGGCCGTGTCGATGCCGCCCGTGAAGCCGAAGCCCCCACCGCGGAACTGTTCGGACAGGCCGGCCAGTTCGCGGTCCGCGAAGTAGGCGAACTGCTGCACCCAGGCACCGCCCGTCTTTTCCTGGGACCGGCGGGCCGCATCCAGATGGTTGCCGACCGCGCCGACCGCGCCGTCGGAATTGGCGATCACGAACTGACGCCCTGCGGCGGACAGTTCGGGCAGAAGCTGGTTGTAGGCCGCGTAGAAGTCACCGGCGGACGCGATGTTGGCGACTTCGTTACCAAGCGCCGAGTTGGTCTGCAGCGCCTGCAGCGTAGCGGCGAAGGCGGAACTGTCGAGGCCCGTCTGCGCCTGGTCGAGGCCCAGCGCATCCGCGTCGCGCAGGTCGACCGTGATGAACAGCGTGTTGTTGTCGACCGCATAGCTGGTGTCGAACAGGAAGCTGCCATCGTCCGCGCCGTTCAGGGCCGCGAGATCGGGCAACGAGAGCGAAGAGCCGGACGCCAGGGCGAAGGCCGGGGCCGTGCCGCCGATGACGTCCGCGTTGATGATGTTGTTGAAGACGGGCGTGATCTGCGCGCCGCTGGCGAAGCTGATCGCGCCGGAGGCCTGCAGCCCCGCCGCCTGACCCGCCGCGCCGTCCACGAGGGGGCTGAAGGTCGAGGTGGCGTCGAAGCTGGCAGACGTGATCGCGACGGGCGCATTGGACGTCAGCGCCAGCGTCGAGTTGACGACGTCCAGTTCCAGTCCGTCCTGATTGGTGATCGTGCCTGCGAATTCGGTGTCCGTCAGGGACAGGCGGTCGTCGCCGCCCGCAAAGTCGATGTCGCCCGTGATCTCGCCGGCCCGGCTGACGATCACGTCATTGCCGGAGCCCAGCAGGATGTCGCCGCGCAGGATCGGGTCCGGCGTGGTGGTGTCGTCCGTCGCGTCGGGATCGACCAGGCGTTCCTGCAGGATGCTGACACCGCTGGTGTTAGCGGACAGATCGAAGGCGATCAGGGTGAAGTCGGTATCGGCGCGGCCGTCCGGGTCGCTGTTCGTGGCGCTGGCCGTCAGGAAGCCGCGATTGACGATGTCGTCCAGCGTGCCGGAGGCGTCGCGCACGACGGTGGCCGTGCCGTTGCGGCCGACCAGCACGGCGTTGATCGTGCCTTCGTTGATCAGCGTCTCCATCGAGGCTCCGGCGCCGATGTCGATGGCCGTGGCGACCACGGGGCGCGGCGCGGGGATGTTGTCGATGTCGGAGAAGACTTCGTCCGCCGCTTCCTGCGCCTGCGCGATGATCACGCCCGAATTGTTCAGCCGTTCCGCGATCGCGCCGTCGCCCAGCACGATGACCCGCGCCAAGCCCGTGCCCAGGTCCACGCCCGGAATGTCGCGGTCCACGGCCCCCACGAACGTTTCCGCCCGCAATGTGCCACCATTATTGTTGATGCCGCCCGACAGGGTCGCGTCGGAGACGGACAGGGCCGTCGTGTCGAAATCGTCGAAGATGCCCTGCGCCGTGACCGTGCCTTCGTTCACGAAGGCGTAGAGCAGGTCGCCGTCGAACCCGTCCGCATTCGGGTCGGTGATGGGGGAGACCGTTCCGATCATGACCGGCGTGCCTTCGCCGTCGATGAGGATGGCCGGAGCGGAACCCGTATGCCCGATGACGCTGGAGGAGGCGAGGTTGGTGACGTCGTTGCCGTCCGCATCCTGCGTCGTGACGAAGCGGCGTTCCAGGTTGATGCCGCGGCCCACATTGCCCCGGATGGAGATGGCGGGCCCGGCGCTGGCCAGGTCTTCGCCGTCGAGCGTGTTGCGGTTCGTTTCCGAATCGGGATTGAAGGTCGGACGGTTGGCGAAGCGGAACGCGTTGGTGGTGATGCCGCTGGACGAGGTGAAGCCCCCGTCAATGTCGCCGCTGATGTCGAAGGCGGAGCTGTTGCGGCCCTGGACGTCGATATTGCCGTTATTGACCACGTCGCCCGTCACGTCGCCCGCAATGCGCACGCCCGCCCCGTTGTCGCCCGTCAGCGAGATGCGGCCTTCGTTCAGGAAGTTGCCGTCCAGGCCCGCGCCCAGCGGCGTGTTGGACAGATCGACGCCGAAGCTCTGATTGCCTTCGACGATGACGTTAGAGGTTTCCGACAGGGTGATGTTGCCCTGGAAGGGCGAAGCGCCCGACACCAGAATGCCCGTGCGGCCCGTGCCGCTGGCGAACGGCGTGTCGGGGAAGGGGTCGGCGTCCGTGTCGTCCGCGGCGAAATTCTCGTCGACGCGGATGGTGCCGCTATTGTTGAATTCGCGGTTCGCGCCGCCTTCGAGGCTAACGGCCGTCGCGCCGTCCACGTCCGTGACGGAGATCTCGCCCGCATTGGTCAGCACATTGTCGGAGTTCAACGTCACCGCCGGGCCAGCCGTGTCGATGACGACGGAGCCGCCGGCTTCGATCTCCACGTCGGACGGCGTTCCGTCCGGGCCTGCCGTGTTGGTCTCGACCGGCTCTGTGAGGTCGTCGGTGATGACGACCTGCGCGGCGGCGGGTTGGGCGAGCATCAGCCCGGCCAGCACGAGCGGCGTGCCGGACAGGAGGGCGGCTCTGAACCCGAATGGTTTGCGGGCCTGGAAAGTGCGGTCGGCCATGAAGGTGCGGTCCCTGCGCTTGGGCCCTGCTCTGCGGTGGCAGGTCGGGCCGCGTCGTCTTTGCATCGGCTTTAGACGTCGTGTCCCGCGTCGCCAATGAAAGATTGGTCAGCAACGCAGTTGCCCCGCACGTCCCGCGCATGGCAGGGGCCTGCCCCATGAGCCTTGTCCGCAAACTCTCCGAGACCGTCCGTGCCATCCCCATGCTGTGGGGCGTCTGGGTGCCTGCGGGCATCGTGGCCGTGGACCAGCTGACCAAGTGGGCGGCGACCCGCGCCTTCGACCAGCCGATGAATGTCTGCGCCATCAACCCCTATATCAGCGTCACGCACGAGATCAGCCCGATCGTGGACCTCTCGCTGCTCTGCAACCAAGGCGTCAGCTGGGGGCTGCTGCAGGGCGACTCGGCGGTGAAGCGCTGGGCGCTGCTGGGCTTCGCGGTGGTCATGGTGCTGGTCCTGCTCAGCGCGCTGGCGGGGACGCGGGACCGGTTTTCGCGGGTCTGCCTGTCCATGGTCATCGGCGGGGCCATCGGAAACGCCATCGACCGGGCGCTGTTCGGCGCGGTGACGGATTTCGTGAACGCCTCGGATATCGGCTTCAATTACGTCTTCAACGTGGCCGATGCCGCCATCACGGTGGGCATTGCGGGCTTGCTTCTCGCGACCTTCCTGGAATGGCGGTCGGAACGGGCCAAGGCGGCGTCCGGCTCCGCCTAGGGGCGGGACCGAGCGGGCAGGCGGCTCTCCGGCCCGTCTGCTAAATGACGGCTTGCTCACTTGGCGCTTGCGCGGCCCCGCGCTATGGCGCTTCCAAAGTTCAAACGGGATGACCCATTTCATGACGACACGTACCTACGCCGTGCGCACACTGACCGCGATTGCCGCGACGGGCTTCGTCCTGTCGGGTTGCGCGACCGCGACGAAGACGCTGGGCCTTTCCAAGGAAGCCCCGAACGAGTTCAACATCCTGACCAATGCCCCGCTGGTCGTGCCGCCGGAGTACAATCTGCGCCCGCCTGCTCCCGGCCAGAGCAACCTCGACGACAACTACTCCGAGCGCGCCGCGCGCGAAGCGCTGCTGGGCGATATCGACGCCGCCGAGCCGAGCCAGGGCGAGCTGGTCCTGCTGACCCGCGCCGGCGTGGGCCGCGCGGACCAGGAAATCCGCATGAAGATCGACGGCCAGAACTCGGTCGAGCGCAAAAGCGATTCCCTGTCCAACCGGATTCTGTTCTGGCGCGACGGCCAGCAGCGCGACGCGGAAGGCAACCCGGTCCCGCTCGACGCGGCCTCCGAGCAACAGCGCCTTGATTCGATCAACCGCGCCACGGGCGGTGGCCAGGTGACGGTCACGCGCCGTCCCCCGCGCGCCAAGCTGCCCGGCCTCTAGGCTCAGCCTAACTGGAAGACTCTAGGGCCCAGCCCGACTGGAAAAAGCCTTTGCGTCCCGCTGTGGCGGGACGGGCTGAACTGTCCTAGAGGCAGGCAACCATGCGTCGCCCCTCCATCCAGAAACTGCCCGCACAGACCGTCAACCGCATCGCGGCGGGCGAAGTCGTGGAACGTCCGGCCTCCGTCATCAAGGAGTTGGTCGAGA
>CAYULR010000154.1:4190-6563 GCA_964445685.1 uncultured Algimonas sp. | reverse complement strand
GCCTGTCCGCCTCCGCACTCACAAGCCGCGTCTTGTGTCCAAGTCCTCGACCAGACCCCGGCAATAAATGCCGGGGACGGGCTCTTGGCGGAAGGTTTGGGCTAGCTGGCCAGATACATCCGCGGTTATCACAGTTAGATTCTCCAATCCTGCCAACACCTTACCCCTGATTCACACAATCGTATCCGCCCCACCCCGAACCGGGGTTACAACACCCCTGTTCGGACGGCCTGCAAAGCCCCGGGCATTCCTTCTGCGAGGAGGCGGAAACAGCTGCCGCTCCCTGCAACCCCATATCGTCCACTCTAGCCGCAGGTGGTTTCACCTGGAGTGGCCCTCAAAGCGTTCCTATCCCCTCGCGGAAGGCTCTCTTTTTCGACCTTGCCCCGGATCAGCACCGGGGCCGCGCGGCTCCCCATGCGTGGATGGAGCCCCCGTCCACGTCTTGCACAGGATTCCCGACTCTTCTCGCGAACAAATTCCCCGCGTCACGAGACTCCGCCGCCCTGCAAAGCGTAGTCTCTTCATATGAGTGATCGGCAAGCCACCTACGACTCCCTCGTCGCGCGCATCCGCGAGGCCGACACGGCCTATTACACCGAGGATGCGCCCACGCTTTCCGACGCGGAATACGACTCCCTGCGCATGGAGCTGCGCGCGATGGAGAGCCTCTATCCGAAGCTCGTGACGGACGACAGTCCGACGCAGACTGTGGGGGCGAAGCCCTCGGGACGGTTCGGCAAGATCACACACTCCGTTCCCATGCTCAGCCTCGACAATGCCTTCACGGACGAAGACGTCTCGGACTGGGCCGCGCGGGCGCGGCGTTTTCTCGGCCTGCCAGAGACCGAGCCGATGGTCTTCACGGCGGAGCCCAAGATCGACGGGCTGTCGGCTTCGGTGCGCTACGAAAAGGGCGTGCTGGTGCGGGGCGCCACGCGCGGCGACGGAGCCGTGGGCGAGGACGTGACGCGCAACCTGCGCACGCTGGGCAAGGAGAACGGCGTGCCGCACCGGCTGGACGGCTCCGGCTGGCCGGACGTGCTGGAGGTGAGGGGCGAGGTCTATATCGAACACGACGCCTTCACCGCCATGAACGCAGCGCAGGACGCTGCGGGCGAGAAGCTCTACATGAACCCGCGCAATGCCGCCGCCGGGAGCCTCCGGCAGATCGACCCCAAGGTCACCGCGTCGCGTCCCTTGCGCATGTTCGCCTATGCGTGGGGAGAGCTGAGCGAGCCGATCGCCGAGACGCAGTCCGGAGCCATCAAAAAGCTGGCCGAGTGGGGCTTTCAGACCAACCCGCTGACCGGGCGCTTCGACGATGCGGACGGGTTGATTGCGCACTACAAGAGGATCGAGGCGGACCGGGCGGGTCTCGGCTACGACATTGACGGCGGCGTCTACAAGGTGGACCGGTTGGACTGGCAGGGGCGTCTTGGCTTTGCGGGCCGCGCGCCGCGCTGGGCCGTGGCGCACAAATTCCCCGCCGAGAAGGCCGTGACGACGCTGGAGCGGATCGACATCAATGTCGGCCGGACCGGCTCGCTCGCGCCGCTCGCCCACCTCACGCCGATAAACATTGGCGGCGTGCTGGTATCCAAAGCGACGCTGCACAATGAAGACGAGATCGAACGGCTGGGCGTGAAGCCGGGCGACACGGTCCGGGTCCAACGCGCCGGGGATGTCATCCCGCAAATCCTCGAAGTCGTGGAAGACGGGGGTGGGGAGCCATTCTTCTATCCCACGACTTGCCCCAGTTGCGGATCGGAAGCGGTGCGCGCCGTGGACGAGAAGGGCAAGCGGGACGTCGTGCGGCGCTGCACCAACAGCTTGGCCTGCCCGGCGCAGGCGAAGGAATACCTCATCTATTTCGTGTCGCGTCCCGCTTTCGACATTGACGGGTTGGGTGAGCGCCAGATCGAGGACTTCTTCACCAACGATATTGTGCGCGAACCCGCCGATATCTTCACGCTGGAGCGTCGCAACGAAACGCTGAAACTGGAAAGCCGCGAAGGCTTCGGCGAAAAGAGCACGCGCGCCCTGTTCGAAGCCATCGAGGCGCGCCGCACCGTGGGTCTGGCGCGCTTCCTCCGCTCGCTCGGCGTGCGCCATGTGGGGCAGGGGAATGCGAACCTTCTGGCCCGCCATTTCGGCGATTGGCACTCTCTGTGTGAGAGTGCCAGCGCGGGCACGGAAGAGATGCTGACCATCGACGGCATCGGCGAAGCGGCGGCGAACGCGCTGCACGACTTCCTGTCCACGCCGCAAACGCGCGCGGCGCTGGACCGGCTGCTGGAGCAGGTCAAGGTGGAGGACGCGCCCAAGGTCGAGAGCGGCTCGCCCGTTTCCGGCAAGACCGTTGTCTTCACC
>CAYULR010000154.1:926-4180 GCA_964445685.1 uncultured Algimonas sp. | reverse complement strand
CGCGCGACGAAGCCAAGGCGCGGGCGCAGTCGCTGGGGGCGAAAGTGTCGGGCAGCGTGTCCGGGAAGACGGACTATCTCGTCGCTGGGCCGGGCGCGGGCAGCAAGCTGAAGAAGGCGGAAGCGGCCGGCGTGACGGTGCTCACCGAAGATGAGTGGCTGGAGCTAATCGGGTAAGGGCTGTCCCCGGTAGACAGTGCCGGGAACAATGGGGCTACGTCTCCGTCGGGCTGACTTCCGCGAAGAAGCCCGTGCGCTCCATCATCAGGAGTTTGGCGGAGATGATTGAAAAATAAGCGCCTTGCAGGACGAGTTCGCCCTCTTTGACGCGTTTGGAGATGAAGTCGAAGCTCATCAGGTTCTGCAAGCTCATCCGCACGCCTTCGAGTTCCAGCTCCGTCTGGGCCTCCTTGCCGTGCAGGCCGCGGGCGAGGATGCGGTCGCGGGCCGGGGCGAGGTGGTTGATCCAGGAGCCGACATAGCCGTCCGTGATGCCGTCGAGGCAGCCTTGGATGCCGCCGCAGCTCTCATGGCCCATGACGAGGATGACCTTCACGCCGAGAATGTTCACCGCATATTCCAGCGCGGCGGCCGTGCTGGGCGTCGGTGTGTCCACGTCACCGCGCGGCACGATGTTGGCGACGTTGCGCAGCACGAACATCTCGCCCGGATAGGCGTGGAAGATGTCGGTCGGGTCCACGCGGGAATCCGAGCAGCTGATGAGCATGACACGCGGCGTCTGTCCGTCGCGGCCCAATGTTTCGTAGAGTTTCTTCTGTTCCTCGAAGTCCGAGAGGCGGAATTCGCGGTATCCCTTGATGAGCTGGTCCGGCATGGTCCCCTTCCGTAATCGCTCCGATGTATGTGGCCTGTCGGTCATATCCGTGCGGTGCATCGGGTCAAGGATGCGAGAGCCGATGGCGTTGACTTGGGGCGGGACGCGACGCAGTCTGCGCCCATGGGAGCCTCCGCCGACTATCTGCCGAGAGAGACCGTCCGCGCCCTGTCGCGCCGGTCGGACCTATGGGGCGCGTGGCTGACGCTGCATGTCTGGGGCGTGGTTTTCGCGGCCTGGGCCCTGGCGATTGCTTTGCCCCATCCACTCACAATCCTGTTAGCGGTCCTTATTGTCGGTTCGCGGCAGCACGGCATGGCGATCTTGATGCACGACGCGGCGCACGGCGTTCTGTTCGAAAACCGAACGCTGAACGACTTCGCCGGCAAGTGGCTGCTCGGCGCGCCCTATGGCGGCGACATGTCGGCCTACCGCCGGTACCACCTGAAACACCACCGCCACACCCAGACGGAAGACGATCCGGATCTGCCGCTCTCTGCGAAGTTTCCCGTCTCGAAAGCCTCCCTGCGCCGGAAGTTCATCCGCGACCTGACCGGGCAGACCTTCCTGCGGCTCCGTCTGGCCAGCCTGAAGGCGACCTCGGAACCGGGGATGGAAGCGTTCGAGAAGACGTCGCCCGTGCCCTATCTGGTGACGAACGCCGTGCTGTTCGCGGGGCTCGCCGTGCTGGGCCACTGGTGGGTCTATCCGGTGCTCTGGCTGTTGCCGCTCGCGACCTGGTTCATGGCCGTGCTGCGCAACCGCAACATTGCCGAGCACGCGCTGACGACAACGGACGGCAATGTGCTGACGCAGGCGCGCACGACGCAGGCGAACTGGATATCGCGCATTTTCCTCGCGCCCTATTGGGTCAACTACCATGTGGAGCATCACGCCTACATGTTCGTGCCGTGCTGGCAGCTGCCCCGCCTGCACCGCGCCATGGCGGACCATCACGGCGCGATGGAGCTCCAGCCGGGCTACCGTTACGTTCTTAAACTCGCCGCGCCAAGCTAATCACAGGGTAATTTCCATGCGATCATTTCTTCTCGGCAGCGCCGTCGCGCTGCTCGCTCTTCCCGCAATGGCCCAGTACGCGCCTCCGGGTGAAGTCGAAAAGCTTTACGGCATCGCCGACGGACCGAGCGCAGAGCGCATCCGCGACGACATCCAGACGCTGGTCGATTTCGGCACGCGCCACACATTGTCGGAAACGCGCAGCGCCACGCGGGGCATCGGCGCGGCGCGGCGCTGGATCTTCGACGAGTTCGAAAAGATCAGCGCGGAGTGCGGCGGTTGCCTCGAAGTCATCTACGTATCCGACACGATCAGCGGGGAGCCGCGCATTCCGGACCCGACCGACGTGGTCTCCGTCCTCGCCATCCAGCGCGGCACGGTCGACCCCAACCGCTTCGTGATGATGAGCGGCGATATCGACTCGCGCGTGACCGACCCGCTCAACGGCACGGATGACAGCCCCGGCGCGAACGACAACGCCTCCGGCATGGCAGGTGCGATTGAGGCGGCCAGGATCTTGTCCAAGCATAAATTCGCGGGCTCCATCATCTATGCGGGCCTTTCCGGCGAAGAACAGGGCCTGTTCGGCGGGAAGATCGTCGCGGACTACGCGCTCAAGCAGGGGTGGGAGATCAAGGGCGTCCTGAACAACGACATGATCTCCAACATCAGCGGGATCGACGGCGTCATCGACAACACGTCGGCGCGCGTCTTCTCCGAAGGCACGCGCTTCGTCGAGACCGACGACGAAGCCCGCATCCGGCGTTTCACGGGCGGCGAAGTCGACAGCCCCAGCCGCAACCTCGCCCGCTACGTCAAGGCGATGGGCGACCAGTACGTCACCAATCTGGATGTCATGATGATCTACCGTCTCGACCGCTTCGGTCGCGGCGGCCACCACCGTCCCTTCAACCAGGTTGGCATTCCCGGCGTGCGCATCATGGAAACGCACGAGCACTATGACCGCCAGCACCAGGATCTGCGCACCGAAGACGGCATCGTCTACGGCGACACGATGGAGGGCGTGGATGCGCCTTACGCTGCGAAGCTGACGGGGCTGAACGCCGTGACGCTGGCCGGAATGGCTGGCGCGCCGCCATTCCCGGCCAACGTGCAGATCGAAGGCGCCGTGCAGCCGAGCGCGAAGCTGACCTGGGAGACGCCGGAAAATGCGGCGAACCTGGCTGGCTACCGCGTGCACTGGCGTTACACGACCGAAGCCGAGTGGACACGGTCGCGCTTTGTCGGGAAGGTGAACGAGTGGTCGTTCGACAATCTGGTGATCGACAACTACTTCTTTGGGGTCAGCGCGGTCGCGAAGAATGGCAGCGAAACGCCGGTTGTGTTTCCGGGGGCGGCGGGGCGGTTCTAATCTAGCCCCACAGGTTTGCGTCCCCGTAAGG
>CAYULR010000154.1:0-916 GCA_964445685.1 uncultured Algimonas sp. | reverse complement strand
TTCCATAACACCGCTCAGGCCGACTTGATCGGCCTGTCCATCTCATGACTTATCGACGAAAGTCGTATGGACGTGAGTGTTTTGAAGAACTGCTAGCTTGTCAATTCGCTGCCGCTCAGTCCGCTGGAGTCGCGGACGGTGGCCGCAGAACCCCGTGCTCGCTTCGCTGCGCGCGCCGCCCTGCGGCCAGTGACGCGCTTTGGAGCTAGAGTGGAATCAAATGCTGAAGCTCGTCCCACACCCGCAGTTCGCCGTCGCGTTCGGATTGTTCACCCGGAACGACGCCCCGATCAGCTCCCGCGAATAGTCAATTTCCGACCCCGTCAGAAACTCCAGGCTCATCTCGTCGATGACAACCCGCGCCCCGTCGCGTTCGATCAGCAGATCGTCCGCCTCCACGTCATCCGCGAAATCGAACCGGTAGGAAAAGCCCGAGCATCCGCCGCCATCCACGGCGACGCGGAGCAGCCGGTTCACGCCCTGCTTCGCCATGATGGCGTTGATCTGCTTGGCGGCGGACTCGCTGAGCGTGACGGGTGTGGTTTCGGTGGCGGTTGCGGTCATGTGGTCTATATAGCGCGTGACTCATCCGTGAAAAAGGTCCGCTCCCAGATGACCTGACGAAAGGACGACGTGACCGTCTTCAAACCGACCCGCCAGGCCCGTGCCCCCTACGCGTCCGACCCGTACAATGCGCGCGGTCGCGTCATCCCGCAGCCGACCAAGTCGGAACGCAGCCCGTTCCAGCGCGACAAGGACCGCATCATCCATTCCAGCGCGTTCCGCCGCCTCAAGGGCAAGACGCAGGTCTTCGTCGCGCATGAGGGCGATTACTACCGCACCCGCCTGACGCACAGCATTGAAGTCAGCCAGATCGCCCGCTCCATCGCGCGAGTCCTAGGCCTCGACGAGGATC
>CAYULR010000153.1:5248-6568 GCA_964445685.1 uncultured Algimonas sp. | reverse complement strand
TTACTGCTCTCGACGTGGCCGAAGCCCGCCATGAACGGCTGCACCAGCAGGCCGAAGCCGAACAGACGTTCCTCGACCAACCTGATCGACACCCACACCGCATGGTTCACTACGGGCACTACGTCTTCCGGGTCCCTGCCCCGCTCGCCCTATTCGATCCAGGCGTGGACCGTGTCACGGGACAGAGTATCTTCCTCGAAGGCCATCGCCAGAACTCTGCCATGTTCGCTGATGTCCGGGCCGAAGCCCGCACCGGCGGGTTCGGCGCCTTGTCGCCGGCCAAACTCTATCACCTCTTCCTCCCGCTCTTGCTGATCGCCCTTGGTCACGCAGCCATCTTGCGGGAACGCGAAGCCCGGACGCTCGGCCCGCTCCTCAGTCAAGGAGTTGGTGGAACGACGCTCTACATGGGCAAGGCCGTGGCCCTGGGTGGGCTTATCCTCGTCCTGTCCTTGCCAGCGCTTATTGGCGCTCTGATCGGGATCGCCACAGGTGAAGCACTTCTCGCGGCGACCGCACTCTACGCCGCGCACCTTCTCTATCTGGGTGTGTGGGGCGTTTTCATCCTGCTCGTCTCCGCCCTTGTGCGCTCACGCGGGCTGGCGCTGGGCATATGCCTTTTCGCTTGGTTCGCGACCAGCCTCGTCATCCCGCGGATCGGCGTCATGACGGCAGGCGGCGCCCTTCCGATGGAAGGCAAAATCATCACCGACATGCGCATGAATGAAGACCTTCGGAAGCTCGGCGACGGTCACAATGCATCCGATCCGGCTTTCGACTCGTTCCGTGCCAACCTGCTGGAGCAGTACGATGTCGAGACAATCGAAGAGCTACCCATCAACTTCCGTGGTGCCGTTGCCCGCCGGTCCGAAACGGAGTTGACCGATACGCTGAACGAATATGCGGAACGCAGCATGGCCAGCGAAAAGGCACAGGCTGACTTGGTTGCGAAGTTCGGCTGGCTGTCCCCCTATGTGGCGATCAGTTCAGCTTCCCGGCGCATCGCCGGTACGGACCTCGAAACGCATCACCGTTTCCTGCGCGAAGCCGAAGACGTACGCTATGACTTCGTCCAAGGCCTGAACAGCGCCCACGTCGAAAAGCTCGACTATCAAGACGATATCAACCGCAATAATGGTGAGGAAGGCAACCGCCGTGCACGCATCAGTGCAGAGAACTGGGAAGTTCTGAATGACTTCCGCTTCGTTCCGGATGCTGCCGCAGACCGTGTCGGACGCGCCGGGGCTGGACTGGCGTCGCTCCTGCTTTGGATTCTCGCCCTCGCAGGCTTGGGCCTCGCAACGGCACGGAGACTGACCC
>CAYULR010000153.1:0-5238 GCA_964445685.1 uncultured Algimonas sp. | reverse complement strand
GGCTGCCCTGCTTTGGATCGCTATCGGGTTTGTCTTGTCGGCAGCCGCTGTTGTTCTCGGTCTGATGGAGATCGATAATCAGCGCGCCGAGCTCTCCGCCATGACGGCCCTCGACCAGGAAGAACGGGCGGTTGTTCTCTCCGAGCAGTCGGATTGGGGCAGCGCCGCCTATTACACATTCCATCTTACAGCCGACGCACCGTCCGACTTCGCTTTCGCGGCCCTTGGTCAACGTGACACAAGCCCTTGGAAACACCGCGTGAGGATGCTGGCCCTGGAAGGACAGATCTACGAGACTGATGCTGGGAACCCAGACTTAGCGCTGGTCGGTCGGTTCGACTTCGCCTTTGTCGCAGCCCTTCTCGCACCGCTTTTGGTCATCCTGCTTCTCTTCGATCTACGCTCCGGAGAGCAGGCCGCAGGCCGCCTGCGCCTCATCGAGGCCAGCGCCACCGATGCGAAAAGGCTCTGGCGTGACCGCACTGTCTGGCGTGTCGGCAGCCTGATACTGGCCCTGCTCGTGCCTCTCTGGATCGGAAGCCTTTTTGCAGGGGCTTCCATGGGCACCGTCGCGGCCGCCTCCATTGCGGTGGCCATCTACCTCGTCTTTTGGGCGTGGTTGTCCGGGCGCATCGCCACGGCAAACCGTACGGGGTCGGTCAACTTGACCCTTCTTCTGGGCGTATGGCTCGCTTTCTGCGCCGTGCTCCCGGCGGCTTTGACGGCAGGGATCGAGCGCGCTGTTGCCTTGCCTGACACAGGAGAAATCATCCTGTCGCAACGCGAGGCCGTGAACGATGCCTGGGACTTGCCGAAGGCCGCAACCTTCGAGCCTTTTGCAGACAGACATCCAGAGTGGGTCACCGTTGTGGAACCAGAGGAAGGGTTTGACTGGGGATGGTACTATGCCTTTCAGCAGGTCGGCGACCAGACAGTGGAGACAAGAAGCCAAGCCTACCGCGATGGCCGCGCCAAGCGAGACAGTCTCGCCGGTATCGCAAGCCTCATATCCCCTGCGACAGCTCTGCAGCGTATTCTCGAGACCCTGGCAGACACGGATGCAGGCGCTTCGCTTGCCTATGAGACACGCGTCCGGGCGTTCCACGCAGAGCTGCGCGAGTGGTATTATCCGAGACTGTTCGAAAACAGGGACTTCCGACTGGAAGATGCCCTGGAAACACTGCCCGACTACGAAATCAGGCAATGACCTCTGAGATGCTTATCTGAGGAACAAGGAAAGCATGGCCTAGAAGCCATGCTTTTTTTGCATCTCCTCCATGAGTCTAAGGGCCTCCGCCTGTGCATTGGCGGCTTCTTCGGCGGCTTTCTTCATCTCTTCCTCGGCCGCCTGTTTTTCGCGTTCGACCTCAGCCTTGACTTCCTCGGCTTCCTTCTCGCGTTGGGCAAGATAGGCTTCCTGATCTGCCTTGTCCGTCTCCCGCTTCTTGTGACGCTCATAGCTGAGAACGGCCGCACGGACCTTCGTCATATATTGATAGCCGTCACCCGGCTCACCTCTCGCGTCCCAGTTGGGCTCAGGCAGTCCGGACTCTGCCAAAGACATCTTGCCAGCCGCAATCGCGTCCAGCTTGGACTTGAACTCCTGGCGTTTCGTGTCCTTCGACGTGCTGTAGCTCATAGCCCACGGATCGTCTTCGCGTGATTTTGGATCGACCCACGAAGAGTTCTTGCCCGTTGCCGGTCGCTGCTTGCCATTCTCGTCGAACAACCAAGGGTGCGGACCGTTTTCCGGCTCAAGCCATATAGTCAGGCCCAATCCTTCGACCAATGTTTCGGGGGCGGCCTTTGCCGGATCCATGTGAGCGGGCAGGACAAAACCACCATTTTTCCACTCTAAGTTGTACTCGATCTTCGCAGCGCCTTCGGCCCGCTTGAAGTGAAAGCTGTCTTCGTCGAACATTTCCGTCGAGAAGAATACGACCTTGTAGCGACCATCTTTCATCCCGCCGATGGTCACCTTGCCGTCGTCGACGATGCGGCTGCTCATGATGTCGTCATCTTCTTTCCAGCGTTTGAACTCGCCGGATTTGTATGTCCATTCATAGCCCGCATCCAACGCTACATCCGCATAGGCGATGCGCTCCCCTTCATAATAGAGGTGGCCGAACATGCGCTGCTCGCTGCGTTCGAACCGGATGATAGGGTTTCGATGGTACAACATGAACGACAGGGGAGTATCGTCATCGGACAGGGTACGGGGCTGCGTCTGGTTTTTCGCAAAGGTGATACCCAGATATTTCTGGAACGGCCCGTTGAACCGCGTGACGTGAGTCAGCTCTGCGTAGGAGTCCGGATTCGCAACCGCTTCGATCTCTGCCTCGAACCTGTAGAAGACGTCGTCGACAATCTTGAATACGAACTCGTACGAGCCGGGCTCGAGCGTGTTGTAGTGCTCGGTGAACTCACGGCCTTTGGTATGAGGCGATAGAGTGTCGACGTGCGCATTGTGCGTGATCCGGCTGGTTTCCGTCGCCTTGAACCAGTGATCGGCGATCAGCTCTCCGTCCCGCAAGATTTCCATATGCAGCCGGTTTGGGTTCTGACCGACCACTCCCCCGCACAGCCAGTCAATCGGTTTCCCGTTGACGTCTTTCTCTGGCAGGAACGCGAAGTCGTACGTTGTCCAGCCATACTTCCCATCTGCACGGACTTTCAGATTGTTCAAGATAGATCCCCACACAGGGCGGGGACTTGCCTTGCCATACTCCACTGCCGTCAGGCTGGAAGGTTTGACGACCGGGCCTTGCATCGTTTCGATTAGCTTGGATGGGTCTCCGGCCAGATTATGAAGCTGGTCGCGCATCTCTTCCATTTTGGCCATTTGCTCGGCGATGGGCAGATTGCCTTTCAAGGCATCCTTCATCTTGGCTTGCAACTTGGATTGGATCTTCTTCTTATCGAACATATGCGTATGAACCTCCCTACAGTCGGCCCGCTATTCGAGTGGAGGCGCAAGGCAAATTCCCAAGATCGTGGGGTTTTACGCTTGAAGAGCGATATGGTCTTCACGCTTTGCCTAGGGAAAGTCTAGAACAGGCAAGTTACATCCTTTAGCTACGGGCTTTGGCCCGCGACCCACAAGCCGCTGGGAGGGCGTCATCCGCAAGTCGATCCGACACCCTCTTTCTTCCTGGTGCGTTGCCGCTGTTTCCGCTCTGGCGCTTTGGCTCACGCTGTGCGGGCTGAGCGTGGCCTATTTGCAGCCTCTGCCGGATATGTTCGGCCCCTCCTCCATACGTGTTCTCGATGCGCCGAATTTTTCAGGAACGCGACGAAGCAACAGTAACGATCCCTATGTGACGGTGGACCAGAAATCCGGCATTCCCATCTCGAGCCCACGTCAGTATTCGGTTACCCGGGACCAGGTTGCGCTCAGGAATACGTCGCTCTTCATCCCTCATCTGAACGATCCAGGATCTCTCTGGATCAACGGTGTGCCACAAGCCGATACAGACTTCACACCCCACCCCTTCCCCGGAAGTGGTCTGTTCTACATCAAGTCAGAAATCGATGCGGTCCTTCTCAACCCTGTCGACAACCAACTCTCCATCCGCGCCGAGGTTGGTCAGATACCCCAAGGCATATCCGCGGTTCTTATCGGTCCTGCGGCATCGGTCGAACGACTCACGGGGTATCTTCAGAGCCTTGGGCTAACAATCAACGGCTTGTCGCTCATCGGGTTGATCCTCAACATTCCGCTGTCGCTCATCATCTGGTTTCTGGCAAACGACAGGCTGCTGGGAAGCGCCGGCATCCTGTTTTGCATCTATTTTCTTTTGTTGCAGATCTGGGAGCAGATCCAAGCGGTACCACTCTCGGCCCCCATGCTGGACGGCCTTGCACTGCTGTTGTGTTTCTTGGTCTCAAGACACCAGGACATCCCGGTTATCCATCGGACCGTTTTGCGCACATTCTGCTGTATCGTCCTTCTCTGCGTCGCGACGCAGGCTTTCGGATATGCGGCAGGATGGAGTGGCACATCCATCTTTCCGGTCCTGTGGACCAGCGAGTTGGCTATTGTTGCCAGCCTCTTTCTGATCCCCCCTTTCATGGCCGTCATCAAGACACGGCAATTCCAGACCCTCCTCCTGTCGAGCCGGTCCGAAGCCGAGATCAAGTCGAAAGCTCTCGAGCAGACCGAAAGTCGGTTGAGAGAAGAGATCGCGAATGCCGCCGTGCTTAAGGAACGCCAACGGTTCACCCGCGATGTTCACGACGGTATCGGAGGCCAGCTTCTCTCACTGCTTCTGAAAGTCCGTTCGCGACGCACCACATTTGAAGACATCGAGTACAGCCTGCAGAACGGTCTTAATGACCTCAGGCTTGTCGTGGACTCACTGGACCATGTCGGTGACGATCTGGGAGGAGCCCTGACGACCTTCCATGCACGCGCAGAAGCCCAGCTCGCAGCCGAAAGGATCGCCTTCAAGTGGCATCAGGATGCCGAGCTGGACAAGGTCGAAATGGATACGAGGACTATTCTGCACATCTACAGATTCCTTCAGGAAGTCGTTTCAAACGTGAACCGACACGCAAAAGCCTCACACATGGAAATTGCGGTCAATATGGCTCCTGACCGGGAGCATGTGACCGTTCGCGCCAAAGACAATGGTGTCGGGTTCGATGTCGCTCAGCAACCCAAGGGGCGCGGACTACGAAGCCTTCATGAAAGAGCCGAGAAGGTAGACGGGGAACTGACGCTTCAATCGTCCTCGGACGGTACGGAAGTCCGCTTCTCCGTACCGGTCTCAGACAAGCGCCGTCTCCCTACAGATCCAGCCAGCCTTTCTTAACGGCGACATAAATCGCTTCGTTGCGGGAATGCACGCTGAGCTTACGGTAGATCGACTTGACATAGTCGCGGACCGTGTGAGGCGAGATGCCGATCTCATAGGCAGTCTCCTCGTAGGATTTGCCCCGCGAGAAGTTGACTAGAACGTCCCTTTCGCGAGCTGTCAGCGTATTCTCCTCAGCTGCGGTCTCATTTGTGCCGCCATTTTGTTTTCCACTACTACGAAGCAGAGTGAGCAGGTGGCTCGCGGCTTGGGGACTGATTGGGTTCCCGCCATCGAGTACCGCCTTGATGTCGTTGATGATCGATGAAGGTGTCGTATCCTTCAACAAATAGCCGTTAGCCCCGCTCTCAAACCCAATCAGGACACTCGCCTTGTCACCTAGAATGGTCAGGATCAGCGACTTTGTCAGAGCCCCGCTTTT
>CAYULR010000152.1:0-6635 GCA_964445685.1 uncultured Algimonas sp. | reverse complement strand
TCATTTTTGTTGTGCGCCCGTCCGGGCGCGGGAGTTCGAACCTCATCGCCCGCTCTCCTCGAAGCGATTGTCGGTCCTGGTTCAAGGTCTTATGCGCTCAGCCATGGGTGAGGCGGACATCATCGTCATGGGCGTGTCGGGCGTGGGGAAGTCCACGGTGGGGCGGGCTCTGGCCGAAGCGCTGGGGCGTCCCTTCGTGGAAGGCGACGATTACCACTCTCCAGAGAACCGCGCGAAGATGGCGGGCGGGACGCCGTTGGACAATGCAGACCGCGAGGGCTGGATCGCGGCGCTGTGCGGTGGCGTGAATGCTGGAGACGGAGCCGTCGTGGCGTGTTCCGCGCTCAATGGGGAGGTGCGGGGCTGGCTCTCGGACGGGCTGCACCGCGATGCGCGCTTCGTGCATCTGGACGTGCCCAAGGCGACACTGGCAGCGCGGCTGTCCGCGCGCACCGGTCACTTCTTCGACGCAGCCCTGCTGGACAGCCAGTTCGAGGCGCTGGAGGCGGCGGACGATGCGTTGCGCGTTTCGGCGGACCGTCCGGTCGCGGACGTCGTGCAGGCGGTGTTGCGAGCGTTAGACGAACACTGACAGGACGCAGCAGACGGCGAAGCCCGTCACCCCGATCAGCGTGGTCGAGACCGTCCAGCTGCGCAGCGTCTGCGCCTCGTCCAGGCCCAGATAGCGGCTGACCAGCCAGAAGCCGCTATCGTTGACGTGGCTGAGCAGGGACGCGCCCGACGCGATGGCGATCACGACGAGCGCCAGTCCGGGGCCGTCCGTGCCCGCGACCTGCGCGACCGGCGCGGCGAGGCCCGCCGCCGTGATCATGGCGACCGTGGCGGAGCCTTGCGCCACGCGCACGATGGCCGCGACGATGAAGGCGAACAGGATGAGCGGCATGGAGCCCGCGCTGAGCGCCTCGGCCAGCAGCCGTCCCGCGCCGCTATCGACCAGGATCTGCTTGAACACGCCGCCCGCGCCCGTGACCAGAACGACCAGCCCGGCCGGTTCCAGCGCGCGCATCATGGCGTCGTGCACGTCCTTGGTCGGCAGGCTCCCGCGCACGCCGAACGCGTACCAGGCGACGAGGCAGGCCAGCATCAGCGCGATGAACGGGTGGCCGAGAAAGCGCAGAGCCGTCGCTACTTGTCCAGTGGCACCCGTCGCGGTCGTCACCGTCGCGGCGAGGATCAAGGCGAGCGGCAGCAGGATGACCCCCATGGCCGCGCCGAAACCGACGGGGCTTTCGGGCGCATCAACGCCGGTGCCGAAATCGACCTCCCGCGTGTGTGCGAACTCCGGACGGTCCGCGATGATGCGGGCCAGCATCGGCCCGCCGACCAACATGGCGGGACCGCCCGCCAGCGCCCCGAACAGGATGACCCAGCCGAGATCCGCGTTCAGGATCTCCGCCACCGCGATGGGGCCGGGCGTGGGCGGGATGAAGGCATGGGTCACGGCAAGGCCCGCCAGCAGCGGGATGGCGAAGTAGATCAGCGAGCGTCCCGTGCGCTCCTTCAGGCCCAGCAGGACGGGCATCAGGATGATGAAGGCCACGTCGAAGAAGACGGGAATGGCGACGATGAAACCGATCACGCCCAGCGCGCCTTGCGCCCGCTTTTCGCCGAAGCGCCGCAGCACCGTGTCGGAAATCGCGTTCACCCCGCCCGAAAGCTCCAGCAGTGCGCCCATCATCGCGCCCAGCCCCACGACGACCGCGACGAAGCCCAGCGTCCCGCCCATCCCGGTCTGGACCGCCGTGACCACGTCCATGGGTCCCATCCCGACCGACAGGCCGAAACCGATGGAGACGAGCAGCAACGACAGGAAGGCGGGCAGCCTGAACCGCAGGACGAGCCCCAGCAGCGCCGCGATCGCGACAGCCGTCATGACGAGCGGATAGGCCATGTGATTTCCCCCTTGAGCCCCGTGCATAGCGGCGGGGCGACGCCGTGCAAGAGCACCGCTTTTGATAAGGGAGCCGATATTCGGGTTGAAGGTCCGCGCATGACTGATAGGGCCGGACCAAACCCGGCCATTGCTCTGGCAGAAATCAGCAAGAGTCTGGCATGAGTAGCCCCCGACTTGCGCGGCGACCCGGGAAGGACACGGATATTGGCTGACGCAGTCTGGAACATGCCGAAAGGCCCGGAAACCTCCGTCTTCACGGCCGGTCTGCTGCTTGCCATGCTGGCGGGCATCATCTGGCGGGTGTGGAGGTCCGGAGGCTCTGCGCGGGCGCGGATCGTCTCTGTCTGGGCGCCTCTGGCCGTCCTGCTGGTCGGCGGCCTGTTCCTCCTGAGCGCGACCCGGTTGGAGGGCTCGGCCTCGTTCCGGGCCCTGACCCTTCATGCCATACTCTGCTGGTCGGCCCTGCTGACAATGTACGCCGTTCTCTATGACGGACTGGCGCGGGTGGCGGCGCGTTTCGGGGTCCGGCTCTGGACGCGCTATGCGGCGGTCAACGTGGCGCTGGTATGGCTGGTGGGAAGCCGGCTGATGTCGTTGCTGCTGATCGGTCTGGGGCCTTTGGGGTTCAGACTGTCGGTCGCGCTGATTGCCGTCGGCGTGGCTACCTATGCGGCTTTGTTCTTCGGCAAGCCGCTGCGGACGGATGATGACCTGGGGTTGGAAACGCCCCGCGCAACCTCTCATCCTATCTCCAATGGCGTCTATTGGAGTTTAGTCGCTCTGGTCGTGGGTGTCGCAGCGATCCTGATCCTGTTAAATATCTACAGACCCGTCAGTCTCTGGGATACGTACACGCACTGGCTGATCATCCCGCACGAGATTCTGGTCAATGACCGCATGGCGGGATTCTACGAGCTGACGCGATCGGTCGCGCCGGGATATTCGCCCCAGCAATCGGTGGATTCCGCGCTCCTGCTGTTCTTCTGGGGCGATGCGAACCTGTCGGAAAATCTGCTGAACGCGCTCAACCCGCTCGCCTTCACGCTCGGCCTCTGGGTCATGCTGGACGTCCTGCGCCGCCGCGTCGGAACCGCCTTGCTGGCCTTGAGCTTGGCTGTGGCCCTGATCGTCTTCGTGCATCTGTCCGTGACGTACCGGGTTTCGGTCTATTCCGACATGCGCGGCGTGCTGGCCATCCTGCTGGCGGGGCTGGGCTTTCTAGTCGTCCGGGAGTTCCCGCAAAAGGCCGCGTCGTGGCGCGGTGCGTTCGTCGCGGTCATCCCGCTCGCGCTGCTCTCCACGGTCGTTCTGTCGTTCAAACCCTATGCGTGGCCGCTCGCTTTCGCGCCGCTCGCCGCACTGGTCTGCTCCGGATATGGGTGGCGCTATTGGGCGGCGTTCCTGGCCGCCGCCTTCGCCATCACGGTCGTGGAAATCGTCCCGTTCCAGCTGCTGGCCCCCGACATCCAGATCTTCGAGCTCATCTCGGTCACGTCGCGCATTTCCGAAACGCTGGCCAAGGCGGTCTCCCCGGATATTCCCGCACTGCTCAAGGGGCTGAGGCTCCATGCCGGAACTTTCCCGGTCTTCCTCCTGCTGTCCGGCTTGGCGGTGCTGTCCATCGCGGCGTCGTTCTTCGTCGCGGCGCGACCGGAACGCGCGGCATTGCAGACAAGCGGCTTCATGGCGCTGGGGCTGCTCGGCGCGTTGCTGGCCGCCATGAACCTGTCTCCCGCTTTCGCGAACTCCTTTGCGCGGTACCAGCCGAACCTCTTCCTGCTGGCGCTCGCGACGGGTGTGCTGTTGCTGGGGCTGGCGTTCCGGAAGCTCAGGCCCCCTGTCGTGGCTCCGGTCCTGGGGTCGCTCATGGCCATGGCGGCAACGGCCTATCTCGTGAAAGCCTACCCGACCTCCTCGGCCGGGATCGAGAACGAGCGTCAGTTCAGGCTCATGGAAACGGCGACGCCGTTTCCGCCTCAAGGCTTGCTCCGCAATGACTATCTCGCCCGCGTGAAACCCCTCGACGGCGACAAGCCAGTGCGCATTATCGCCAATGCCCACGTCAATGGGCTGAGCGAGTTCTACTACAACTACACGCTAGCGCGGCACACGCGGAACGTCCTCTCCATCGCGCATCCGACGCGCGACCCGATGGAGATCGCCCGGTCCTTCGCAACGCCCGCAGAGATGGCGGCCTATTTCGACCGTGTGGAGGCCACGCACCTCTACATCGAGGTCGAGGAAACGCTGCACGGCGCGACGGTCGCGCCGGGCCTTTATACGGTCGGTGAATTCATGTCCCGGATCGAGGCGGCCGCGCCCTAGGGCTTTGCGTCCGCTGAGAAGGCCACCTGTCCCAGCCCGCGCGCGCGGTCGTCATGCACGGCGTCGCGGCCCAGGGGCGGGTGGGCGCGTTGCGGGCAGGCGTCCCGGTCGCACAGGTAGCAGTTCGGCCCGATCGGCGTAGGCTCGCCGCGCACGTCGTCGCCGTAAACCAGCCGCCCGGCATGGGCGATGTCGCAGCCCAGCGCGATGGCGAAGCTCTGCGCGGGCGCGCGGGTCGTGCCGCCGGAGCGAGTGACGCGCTTGGACAGGGTGAGATATTCTGAGCCGTCCGGCATCTCCACCATCTGGACCAGCGTCCGGTCGGCCTGTGCAAACGCTTCGTGCACAGACCAGCGCGGACACACGCCGCCGAAGCGCGGGAAGAGAAAGCTGCCGGGGCTGAAGCGCTTCGACAGGTTCCCAGCAATGTCGATGCGCACGAAGAAGAGCGGCACGCCGCGCGCCTCGGGCCGGTTCAGCGTGGTCAGCCGGTGCGCGACCTGCTCGGCCGACGTGCCGAAACGGTGGGCCAGCGCGTCGATGTCGTAGCGCAGCTCTTCCGCCGCCTTCAGCATGTCCGTGTAGGGCATCAGGAGCGCGGCGGCGAAATAATTGGCCAGCGTGGTCCGCATCAGGCGGTCGGCCTCCGCGCTGCCGAAATCCAGGTCCCCGATCAGGCGGTCGATCAGCGGGCGCTGCTCCAGCAGGCCGAGGCGCGACGCCACCTGGAACCGCCGCGACGGGTCGGGCAGAAGTTCCGAGAGGTTCAACCGCCCGCTATGGCGGTCGTAATAGCGCAGCATGTTGGGCAGCAGGTCGTAGGGCAGGACGCGCACGGTGATGTTATGGCGGTCCGCCAGGCGGCTGCGCAGTGCCGCCATCGGCTCCCCGCGCCGCAAGCCCATTTCCTTGGCCAGAGCTTCGGCGGCTTGGTCGAGTTCATCGAAATAGTTGCGCGCCCGGTGCAGCGCATCGCGCACCAATTCCTCGGCCGGGACCGCCGCGTCCAGCGCGTCCACCACGTCGCCCGCGCCTTCCTCGCGCACCAGCCGCCGTGACAGCTGCGTGTAGCGTTCGTGCAGCCGGACGAGCGCCCGCGCCGTGGCGGGGCTCGCGCCGACCACGTCCTCGACCTCGGACTTGGGCACGCGTTCCTTGCCCAGCGCCGGGTCGCGCAACGCGTCGAACAGCTCGCCCACCAGCTGCCGGTCCGTGCCCGAGGTCAGGTCTGACAGGTCGATGTCGTACGTGTCGGAGAGCTTCAGCAGCACCTTGGCCGACATGGCGCGCTGGTTGCGCTCCATCAGGTTCAGATACGACCCGCTAATGCCGAGGTCTTCGGCCATGCGCGTCTGCGTCAGGCCGAGCTGCGTGCGCAGGCGGCGCAGGCGCGGGCCGATGAGGAGCTTTTCCGCTTTGGACATGACAGGTTTTCTGGGCGGCTTTCAAAGTTTTCTCTTTGACAGATTTTGACTTTACAAACCTAACAAAGCAACCGCGTTTTTACAGACACATACAAAAACACCCGCTACCCGACACTCGACTTCAACGAAGGAGAGTGCCGTGAACGCACCCGTCGCAACACAAACCAAGCCCATTCCGCGCCACCGTGTGCTGGCCAAGGTGGTCGGCCCGTCCGTCGCCGGAGCCGAGCGCGTGCTGACGCCCGACGCGCTGCTCTTCCTCGCGGACCTGGAACGCCGCTTCGGCCCGCAGCGCAAGATCCTGCTGAGCGACCGCCAGCTCCGCCAGGACCGCTTCGACGATGGCGAGCTGCCGACCCAGCCCATCGAGACGCAGCACATCCGCAACTCCGCCTGGGAGGTCGACCCGGCCCCGGCCGCGCTGGTCGACCGCCGCGTGGAGATCACCGGGCCCGTGGACCGCAAGATGATGATCAACGCGCTGAACAGCGGCGCGACGCATTTCATGGCCGACTTCGAGGATGCGAGCAGCCCCACCTTCGCCAACATGGTCGAAGGCCAGGCGAACATGATCGACTACACGGCCGGGACGCTGTCGCTGCAGACCGAGACGAAGAGCTACGCGGTCGGCGACGACCCGGCGACGCTGCTGGTCCGTCCGCGCGGCTGGCATCTGGAGGAGCGGGGCGTCACGGTCGATGGCCAGCCCATGAGCGCGAGCCTCTTCGACTTCGGCCTCTTCTTCTTCCACAACGGCAAGGCGCTGGCCGAGTCTGGACGCGGCCCGTTCTTCTACCTGCCCAAGATGGAAAGTTACCAGGAAGCGCGCCTGTGGAACGACGTGTTCAACTTTGCGCAGGCCGCGCTGGGCGTGGAGAACGGCACGATCAAATGCACGGTGCTGATCGAGACGCTTCCGGCCGCTTTCCAGATGGAGGAGATCCTCTACGTCATGCGCCGCCACATTACGG
>CAYULR010000151.1:0-6668 GCA_964445685.1 uncultured Algimonas sp. | reverse complement strand
GTCTCCACCACGACGAGTAGCACTTTCGCGTTCGGATTAGCGCTTGCCAGTTCACGCGCCACGTTGAGGCCGGAGACGCCGCCCGCACAGCCCAACCCAAAGAGTGGCACGCGCAAGGCGTCATCGCTAAAGCCCATACGGCCTTTGGCCTGCGCCTCCAGTGTCGGTGTTGCGATTCCAGTGGAAGAGACGGTGACAAGAATATCGACCTGGTCTGCACTCCAACCTGCCTGCTCCAGTGCCTGTGTTGCCGCGTCGATATAGAGATCCGTCGCGCCCGCCATGTAGCGGCTATTACGATCAGTCCACCCGCCCGCATCTTCGAACCAGTCAAAAGGCGCTACGCTGTAGCGCATCTTTACACCAGACGTGTCGAAGACTGGAGCGAGGCGGTCAAAGCCTTTGAAACGCGGCCCCAGAATTTCGTGGGCACGGTCACGCACCTCATCCTGGGGTAGGGCGTGGGGCGGCACGCATGTCGAAAGCCCATGGAGATAGACACTCATTGCATGGATGATTGGCAGGAATGAGCGTTGACGGATAGGGTAATCATCTCACATCTGCGACACTGCAGTTAATGGGAGAGGCATTCATGGCCATCAAAACACGCTTCACGGAAGAATTCGGTATCGAAAAGCCGATCGCACAAGGCGGCATGCAATGGGTCGGCTATGCCGAAATGGTCGCGCCCGTTGCCAATGCGGGCTGTCTCGGCTTTCTCACGGCGCTGACGCAGCCGACGCCCGAAGACCTGGCCAAGGAGATCGCGCGCACCAAGGAGATGACGGACAAGCCGTTCGGCGTGAACATCACCATCCTGCCGACCATCACCCCGCCGCCTTACGCGGAATACCGTCAGGCCATCATCGAAGGCGGCATCAAGATCGTGGAGACGGCGGGCTACAAGCCGCAGGAGCATGTCGATCATTTCAAGGAACACGGCATCAAGGTGATCCATAAATGCACCGCCGTGCGCCACGCGCTCTCGGCCGAACGCATGGGCGTGGACGCCATCTCCATCGACGGGTTCGAGTGCGCGGGCCATCCGGGCGAGGACGACATTCCCGGCATGATCCTGATCCCGGCCGCCGCCAACAAGGTGAAGATTCCCATGCTGGCGAGCGGCGGCATCGCGGACGGGCGCGGCCTTGTCGCGGCACTCGCCCTCGGCGCGGACGGCATCAACATGGGCACGCGCTTCTGCGTCACCAAGGAAGCGCCCATCCCCGAGAGCTTCAAGCAGCAAATGGTTGAGAATGACGAGCGCGACACGGACCTGATCTTCCGGTCCTTGCGCAACACGGCGCGCGTGATGCGCAACAAGGTCAGCCAGGAAGTCGTCGCCATCGAACGCGCCGGCATCGAGGAGAAGGGCGGCATCGAGTTCGGCGAAGTCCAGCACCTGGTCTCCGGCAAGCGCGGCCTGGCCGCGATGAAAGACGGCGACACGGACGGGGGCATCTGGTCCGCCGGCATGGTCCAAGGCCTGATCGACGACATCCCGAGCGTCGCCGAGCTGGTCGACCAGATCATGGGCGACGCCGAAGCGATCATCGATGCGCGTCTGGCGGGGATGCGCGCCTAAGCGGTCACCGCGACGCGCACCCGTGACCTTGGATCCTGAGATGCCGGGCGGCCCCGATTGGCCGTCCGGACTGGATCTCGACGCGCTGCCGGGACCCGACAGGAACGGCCCGGCCTGCCTGTATATTCGGGACCTCGTCTTCTGGAACGCGGACCGGTCGGCCTTTTTGCTCGCCTACACGATGCGCGAGGCCAGCATGATGAACGAGGTGGCCAAGGTCTTCATTGGAGCGATCGGGGGAACGGTCCGGGACGGCGGATTGCGCACCGTTTGGAACAGCGAAGAAAATCTCTACGCCTGCTATTGGGACGCAGGATGCATTGCGTGGCGGGACAAGGGGCATGTCGCCTTCAAGACCTATCTCTACACGCATGACGAGGCGCCCGGAAGCCGCAGGGTCGACGGCCCAATCCTCGTCATGGATATGGAGGGACGCAGCGGCCTCGTCCCGGGAAGCAACACCGCAGGCTCCCGCGCCAGCGACCCGTTCGACATCCCGGAGTTGCGCTGCCGGAGCGACGCGGACCTCCTCCGGGAGATCCGCGAAAGCGGTTAGAAGCCGCTAGTCGGGCGCGCCGATCAGGTGGAACCGCGTCTGCCGCCCATTGAGGTAGCGCACGCTGCGCCCGTCGAAGAACGCATCTTCTTCGGTGCGGAAGGCCACGCGCTGCCCGCCCCATTCGGGGACCGCGCGCGTCGCGCTGAGCTCGATCGACCAGGCCGTGTCCGCATTGACGGGCCCGTCGCCGCGCGGGTCCGCGTCCTGATTGTCCCAGAAGCCGATGGACGGTCCCGCGCCGTGGCCGTGGAAGCCGATCGGGTGGGAATAGATGGACGGCTCCAGCCCCTCGGAGAGGGCTTTGCCGCGCGCGGCCGCCAGCACGGCGTTGCCGCTCAGCCCGGCCTCGAAGCTCTCCGTCAGCAGGTCCTGCACCCGGTTCGCGGCCCGCAGGCCCGCCTTGAGGCCTTCGGGCGCGTCCGTCTCGCCGGGCTTCAGCACATAGGCCAGATGCTGCGTGTCGGTGGACAGGCCGAGATAGTCGATGCCGAAATCGGTCCAGACCAGATCGCCGGGCTGGATGACCGTCCCGTCCGTGAGGAAGCCGTCCGCGCCTTCGCGCTGCACGGCGACGGAGGGATGGAACCACACGTCGAGGCCGAGCCTGGCGACGCGGTCGCGGTACCACCAGCGCACATCGTCCGCCGTCGTGACGCCGGGTCGGATGACCGCGTCCGACAGCGCTTCGCCGATGATCGCATGGGCGGTCCGCACAATGGTTTTGTAGACGTCGACTTCCGCCGGAAGGCGCGTTTCCAGCCAGGAGATCGCCAGCGGGTGGGCGTCTTCGATGCGGGTTCGGTAACGGTCCGGCAGGGCGGAGACGAGGGCTTCGTGCTGCGAGCGGGTCAGCCCGTCGGCGAAGGCGGAGCGGGGCGATATGTTCAGCGCGATGGTCGCGGGGTCCCGCTCCGCCACGATCTCTGCCAGCCGCGCCCATTGGTCCGGCTGCTCCTCGGGCGTCCAGCTCGGCTCGAACATGTCTCCCATGCCGTAGCGGCTGACGGTGAGGCGTTCCACGCCCCGCCCCTCGCCCCGGTCGTGGAAGACCAGGATGGTGCGGCGGCGCGCCCGCATGCTGGTGGCGTTGAACATCGTCGCCATGACCGGGTCTTCGAGATATTCGCGCGCGACCAGCACCCACATGTCCACGCCGTGACGGCGCATCAGCTTTGGCAGCAACGTGTCCAGGCGCTCGGCCAGCCACGCGTCGCGCATGTCCGCCTGCTCCCGCGGGGACGGGACGGGCGGAAGGTCGGGAGCCATCGCCATGGCGCCGTCACCGGTCAGAGGGCCCGAGAGGGGATCCGGGAGCGGGTCCAAGGCGCAGACTGGAGCCGCCAGCAGGAGAGCGACGAGACAGGCGAGGAGGGAGCGGCGCAAGGTCATGAGAGGGTTCAACCACACTCCGCCGGAAACAAAAAGCCCCGCGCGGGGCGGGGCTTGATAGACTTGGCTTGCGAAGGAGACGTCTCCTTCGTGTCCATTGGCACGTCCTTTAGGGACGCAAACCTGTGGGGCCAGATTAGTCGCGGCCGAACAGCGCCAGCAGGATCTGGAACATGTTGATGAAGGCCAGCAGGAGCGAGGCGGCTCCGTAGGCGCTGTACTTGTTCATCATCTCGCCGTCGCCCGTTCCAGCCAGGCCGTAATAGACGCGCTTGAGCATCTGCGTTTCCCACGCCGTGATCAGCGCGATCGCGCCGAGCGCCACGAGGTTGATGATCGTGTCCAGCGGACCCGTCGGGGCGAGCGCCGGGAAGAACGCGCCCAGCAGGTTGATCGCCACGTAGCCGATGAAGGCCGCAAACGCGTATTTGATGAACGTGCCCAGGTCGCGCTGCGTGGAGTAGCCGAACATGGAGAGCGCCGCGAACATGGCGACGGTCATGAAGAAGATCTTCGCCACGATCATCGGGTTGTAGGCCAGGGAGATGGCGCTCATGAACACGCCCATGAAGGCCGCGAAGCCGAACAGGAAAGTCACGACGCCGCCCATGGACATGGTCGGCAGCTTGCGCCCCACGGACCCGAACAGCACCGGGATCGCGAACACAAAGCCGAGCAGCACGAATGGGCTGAAGATCACGCCCGCGACCTGCGGATTGACCAGCAGGAACTGGCCGAAGAAAAAGGCGACCGTCGCCGTGACGGCCATCGCCATCGCCATCCACCGGTAGGTGCCGAGCATGAAGCTCTTCAGGCCGACATCCGTGTCGGTGGCTCCGCCGATGACGCCTCTGTTGAAATCGTTCATTTGTGTGAACTCCGTAAAAGTGGTCTCCGGGCATAACGCCATAGTCATGCGGAGGGTTGCCCTCAATATAAGCGCATTGCAGCGCTTTTGCCAATGATCGGCGTTTCTCGGCACGATTTGGCGGTTAAGATTTTACCTATGACAGCGATAGGCCAAGACTAACCACTCGCCGAATCCGCAAAGAAAAGAGCTATGGCCGGGCCAGACCGCGTCCTGACCAGCATCCCGCGCCGGACGTCGGCGATCTCCGGCGTGATCCGGCTCTTGGCGAGCGGCTTGCGCAATCGACGGTCGTGGAGGCGTTCCAGCATGAGCGGCCTTTCGCGGGAAGGGTTTACGCATTCCGCGCGCTTTCGTAAGCCGCGCCTTCCTTTCCTTTCAGACTTGGACCCTCCCATGGAAATGCGCAAGCTCGGCACCACCGACATCGACGTCACCTCCGTCTGCCTCGGCACGATGACGTGGGGGCAGCAGAACACGGAAGAACAAGCGCACGCGCAGCTGGACTACGCGGTCGACGAGCGCGGCATCAACTTCATCGACACGGCCGAGATGTACCCCGTGCCGGGCCGGCGCGAGACGCAAGGGCGCACGGAAAGCTATATCGGCACCTGGCTGGAGGGGCGCGGCAAGCGCGACGACGTGATCCTCGCGACCAAGGTGGTGGGCCGTTCCGCCATGGTCTGGACGCGGGACGATCGCGTAGAGCAGACCCGCCACACGCGCGAGCAGATCGACATGGCGGTCGAGAACAGCCTGAAGCGCCTGAAGACCGACTATATCGACCTGTACCAGCTGCACTGGCCGGACCGGGACCTGCCCGCCTTCGGGATGCATGCCTACAAAGACTATGACGAAGACGAGATGGTCCCGCTGCGCGAGATCCTGGAGACGCTGAAACGCCACGTCGACGCCGGGCGCATCCGCCATGTCGCCCTGTCCAACGAGTCCGCCTGGGGCACGATGAAGTTCGTCGCCCTCGCCGAGGAGCACGGCCTGCCGCGCGTGCAGTCCAACCAGTGCGTCTACTCGCTCATTGCGCGGCGGTTCGACTATGACCGCGCGGAAGTCGCCATGCGCGAGCGCGTCGGCCTGCTCGCCTACTCGCCGCTGGCCATGGGCGTGTTGACGGGCAAGTACGATGACGGCGTCGCGCCCAAGGGCTCGCGCGGGGAGCTCTTCGATGGCTTCATGTCCAACTATATGCGCCACAAGGACAGTTGGCTCGACGCCAACGAAACCGCGCGCAAGCTGGGCCTCACGCCCACGCAGTTCGCGCTGAAATTCGTGGAGACCCGCCCGTTCGTGACGTCCAACATCATCGGCGCGACGTCGCTGGAACAGCTCAAGGAGAACATCGACGCGCACGACATCGAGTGGACCGAGGACATGGAGCGCGAGGCCAACCGCCTGCACCGTACCTACCGCTGTCCGCTGGGACGCTAGGGAAAGCGGTCCGGGCTTGATCCTCTTTGCTGCCATCCGTCCGCCTTCCGGCGTGATCAAGGCCGTCGGCCGCATGCAGAAGGGCGTGCCCGGCGCGCGCTGGAGCAAGCCGGAAAAGCTGCACATCACGGTCGGCTATTTCGGAGAGGTCAGCGAACCGGTCGCGGAAGAGCTGGACGAGGAACTGGCTCGAAGGGCCTTGCCGTCGCTGGAGCTCGTGCTGAGCGGCGCGGGCCATTTCGGCCGGGCGGAGCCGCACCAGATCCACCTGCGCGTCGAGGAGAATGCCGGGCTGGTCCGGTTGCACAAACATGTCCGCCGCGCGGCGCGCGAAGTCGGGATCGAGATGGAACGCCGCAACTTCGTGCCGCACCTGACGATGGCCTACCTGAAACCCTTTCCGGACGTGGAGAAGATCGCAGAGTTCGAACGCAAGCACTCCGATACGGAAGTCGGTCCGTTCCTGGTCGATCAGTTCGGGTTGTATAGCAGTTGGCGACAGAAGCGCGGGCCGAACCGGTACGAGCTCGAAGCGACCTATCCGATGGTTGGCTGCACGCGATAGCGGTCGGCGAAGCCGGATTTTCGCGGAATGCGAAAATAGCGTTTCGAGCGAAGCGAAGATGACCGTGAGCGCTGCGAACGGACTCCTGCGGAGCAGGAGGTGCCAGAGCTGGTTTCGCGCAGGGGGAAGCGTGCGGCCCCGGCGCTGGTCCGGGGCAGAGCTGGAAAAAGAGAGCCTTCCGCGAGGGAGGAACGCTTTTTGTGTGCCACTCCGGTTGAACTTACAGGTTCGGTTGGAGTGAACGATGGGTTGGAGG